>NZ_CP013274.1:72500-130000 GCF_001455345.1 Bacillus thuringiensis | reverse complement strand
ACAACTACTCTACTTAAAAACTATCTTCATTAGGCCGACTTACTCGTCTTCCCAATTAAACGATGTAATATAAGTAACTGATATGCATTACATAATAAAAGTGGTATCACCATTAAATATAACCAGTCTGTATCATTAATTCGAAGAGCTGGTACCCATTCAAGAATTGTTACAACAACCATAAAGAACAAAGCGGGCACAAATGCCTTTTTATTTGTTTCCTTACTTTTTATGTAGGCAACAATAGCCCCAAACGTAAATAACACACCAGCAACAAGTATGTTATTCCCTAATGAAACTTCCCCATTTGCAATCAATACAGATCTTAAATACACGAAATCAAACAAAACAAATGCAATAAAGAAGAGCTGGACTGCATTCCATAAAGATGGTGAACGGAACATACCTAACCCAAAACGATGGATTGTTAAATAAGCAAAGAATCCCATCTGACTTATAACACTAAAAATAAATCCTACACCCATCAACCAAAAGGAAACTGCTAAAATTTCTTTTCCGTCGAAATTTTGAAAAAATTTAGCGTACTTGTCCCACTCTAAAACAAACCCAATTATGACCGTGCTAATCCCACCAAGAAACAACGTCGTAAAAAATAGTCGTACCCACTTGCGGCTATTCACAACACATCCCCCATTATCCTTATATTTCTAATTAAATTGTATCAATGACAATTTCAAAAAGCTAGCCATGTTCATGTATAAATTCCCTAAAGATATTTATATTAAAAAGAGAGAACTGTGCTGAAAGGAGTTCCAACTTATGAAACGGATGCTGCTCGTTTTGACTTCTTCTTTTCTATTACTTGTACTTGTAGCATGTGCACAAGAAAAAGAAGCAAAGTCCGAACTTGATTATGATCAAACGAAGAAAATGATTGTTGATATCTTAAAAACCGATCAAGGTAAGAAAGCCATTCAAGATGTATTAACTGATGAAAAAATGAAACAAGCACTCATACTAGATGAAACAGTAGTAAAGAAAACGATTGAAGATGCAATGGTCTCCGACAAAGGGCAACAATTCTGGGAAAAGCTCTTTAAAGACCCTGAGTTCTCATCAAAATTTGCTAAAAGTATGGGGAAAGAACAAACAACCTTAATGAAAACATTACTAAAAGACCCTGAATACCAAGCAGGCGTTATAGAAATTATGAAAAACCCTGAAGTAGAAAAAATGATGTTACAAACAATGAAGAGCAAAGAATACCGTCAATATTTACAACAAGTACTAACAGAAACTGCTGAAAGCCCACTTTTCCAAGCTAAGATGATTGATATTATTAGTAAAGGTGTACAAAAAGCTGAAAAAAGTGGATCCGATAAGAAAGAAGCAGGCGGTGAGGGTGGTTCCCAAGACGGTAAAAAGGAACAGCAGTAAAAATAATAACGATAATAATGAGTGGACAATATATGTATCGCCCACTCATTATTATTTTATTTTTGTGCAACAGCTGTTTTATCAATTACTGTCTCAGCTATCGTGCGATAAATAAGACCTGTCGTATGTGTATCTTCATATACTGACGGTGCAAAGTCTTCTTTATTCCAATCGGGTTGTTGAAGCGGGATTCTGCCAAGTACTTCTGTTTGAAGTTCTGTAGCTAATTTATCTCCTCCACCTCTTCCGAACACATATTCTTTTTCACCGGTTGTTTTACTTTCGAAATAAGCCATATTTTCAACAACCCCAAGAATACTATGTTCTGTACGTAAAGCCATAGCTCCAGCACGCGCTGCCACAAATGCCGCTGTTGGATGCGGCGTTGTTACAATAATCTCTTTACAAGCCGGTAACATTGAATGTAAATCTAACGCAACATCACCTGTACCCGGTGGTAAATCTAAAACTAAATAGTCTAAATCGCCCCACTCCACTTCTGTAAAGAAATGATTTAACATTTTCCCAAGCATAGGCCCTCTCCAAATAACCGGTGCATTATCTTCTACAAAGAATCCCATTGAGATTACCTTTACACCTAGACGCTCCACTGGAATTATTTTATCTCCTCGTACAACAGGACGTTTTTCTATCCCCATCATATCCGGTACGCTAAAACCATAAATATCGGCATCAATTATACCAACCTTTTTCCCTAGACGAGCTAAAGCAATGGCAAGGTTAACAGAAACTGTTGATTTTCCGACTCCACCTTTTCCACTCGCTACTGCTAAAAATGTCGTTTTTGAATTTGGTGACAATAAAGATTCATTTTGCTCTTCTTCCTGTTCCGGTGCAAACTGAGCTAATTCCTCTTCTGTAAATTCTGCAAAGCGAAGCCCTACTGTTGCTGCCCCTAGTTCTTTTACTAATTTTACAATTCCAGATTGCAACTGCATTTGTTCCGCTGTACCGGTTTTTACAATTGCAATTTTCACACTTACATGTTCCTTCTCAGGCTTGACTGTTACCTCTTTAATTGCACCTGTTTCTTTTAACGTTTTATGTAAAAACGGATCTACAATCCCTTCTAACGCTTCCACTACTTGCTCTTTCGTTACCATAATTAGCCCAACCCCCTGTATGAAAAATAACGTAATGTTAATTAAATTTATCTCTCTTTACTTTCGAAATAAATGCGTTTACATTTCCAGTATAACATATTTTCGGAAAACTTCGTTAACGAGAGAAACTCAAAAAATCCTCCTTATTCTGGAGGATTTCCTTTTTCCGTGAAATAACGTAATATACCACGATATACTGCAGCCGCTACCTTTTGCTGATATTTCTCCGAATTTAACATATACCTTTCATTTACATTCGATAAAAAGCCAGCTTCAATTAAAGCGCCTGGTGTTTTCGCATACTTTAATAAATACACATGGGAAATTGTTTTAGCAGAACGATTCGTATTCTCTAAACTCGTTCTCAATTCAGCTTGGATAAATTTCGCAGCACGTTCATTTTCAATCGAAGAACGGTAATAGAACGTTTGTGCGCCTTTTGATCCACTACTCGTTAAAGCATTTAAATGAATACTTGCAAAAAAGTCTACATCAGGTTTATTAATGATCTCTACACGCTTTTTTAAGTCTTCTGCTTTACGTCTACTATATGACTTTGTATCTTTCTGAGCTAAATCATAATCTCCATCACGTGTTAAAATAACTAGCGCACCTTGTTCTTGTAAATAATCTTGTACCTTCTTTGTAATCTCAAGCGTAATATCTTTTTCTACAATATCCTTTCCACCAACAGCCCCTCCGTCTGGTCCACCATGCCCAGCATCTAATACAATTACTTTCCCTGATAAGGGTAAATTCCAAGCTCGCCACGATTTTGTAATTTGAAACTCTTGTTTGACTAAAAAAAACAAAACAACCGCAGCGAGTGCAAAAGAGATAATTCGAATTCTCTTCATACCTTTCCTCCTCCAGCTAGTCCCTCTAATTACTTATATGGGACAAGAGGAAAGTTTATGCTTGTCTTAATGAAGCTTTAAACGATATCTTCTTTCACCTTTTTCATACCCTTCCTGCCACCATAAGCCGATAAACTGCTGGCAAGATTCAAAAAGTAATTCCTCATCTTGTAACTTAATTTCCCGCATAGTCATGCTCGTTAAAAATTGAAATAACGTTTCCGTTAATTGTTGCTCTTCTTCTAAGGCTCTATATTTCACATCAAAGAACGATTCACCATAATAACCAAATTTACTATACCTCGCTCCTAATAAATACGATTCTATCCCTAATTCAATGCAGTAATCTTCATACTGACGATGAAGTTCCTGCATCTGAAAGGCATCCCTAATATTTGAACGTAATGTTTTTAACGATAATTCCCGCAGCATCTTGCGTTCATATTTCAACTGCTTTTCTTTTTGTTTTTCTTGTAAGCTGACAATGACATTCATAGTACTCATAAACCTCCCTAATACGTATTAGTCTAAACTTCTAAAGAAGAAGCATACGCGAGAGGATAGCACTAAAATATTCCAAACTACAAAAATTACAAAAGAAGCATGAAACATAAAAAAACCCCAACCAAAATGGTTGGGGTTGTAGTTCGCAAAAATTAACGTTTTGAGAACTGAGGTGCACGACGTGCGCCTTTAAGACCGTATTTTTTACGCTCTTTCATACGTGCGTCACGAGTTAATAGACCTGCACGTTTTAGTGTTAGACGGTATTCTGGATCAGCTTTTAATAAAGCGCGAGAAATACCGTGACGAATAGCACCAGCTTGACCAGTGTATCCACCACCATTTACGTTTACAAGTACATCGTAGTTACCTAAAGTTTCTGTTGCAACTAGAGGTTGTTTCACTACTTCACGTAATGCAGCAAATGGGATATAGTTTTCAAAATCACGACCGTTAATGATAACGCGTCCTTCGCCTGGAACTAGGCGTACGCGCGCTACTGAACTCTTACGACGTCCAGTGCCATAGTATTGAACCTGTGCCAAAGTAAGCCCTCCTTTAATTGATTATCCGCGAAGTTCGTAAACTTCTGGTTTTTGTGCTTGGTGTGGATGCTCTGCTCCAGCATACACGTTTAGTTTCTTAGAAACTTGACGGCCTAAGCGTCCTTTTGGAAGCATGCCTTTAATTGCAAGCTCTAACATTTGTACAGGGTAGTTTGTACGCATTTCTAGAGCTGTTCTTTGTTTAAGTCCACCTGGGTGGTTAGTGTGACGGTAGTAAATTTTATCGTTTAATTTATTACCTGTTAAATGAATTTTCTCAGCGTTAATAATAATTACATGATCACCCGTGTCAACGTGTGGTGTAAATGTAGGTTTGTTTTTACCACGTAAAATGGATGCTACTTCACTAGCAAGGCGACCTAAAGTTTGACCTTCAGCATCAACCACATACCATTTACGCTCAACTTCGTTAGCTTTTGCCATAAAAGTCGTACGCATGTGTTTCCCTCCTCGTTATCTTTTCCATAGAAAAAATCTATTGTTTATCTTAAACACGATTTCCTTCCGGGGCTAATCGTGGTTTTAGAAACAATACCATATGTTATGATATACTTTTGAGTTTCTAATGTCAAGCAAATGTTACACCAGGATTAGTTGTTATAGTTTACCTGCCATAAATAAAGCCCATGACCTGGAGCCATCTTTCCAGCAAACTGACGATTTTGTTTCGCTAAAATCTCTGGAATGCTATCAGGATCAAGCTTTCCCTGCCCTACGCTAAGTAACGTACCAACAATAATTCTGACCATATTATATAAAAATCCATTACCTACAAAACGAAAAATTAATTCATCATCTTGCTCAATTAACTCGATTTCATAAATTGTTCGCACTTTATCTTTTTTGTCAGTTTTTGCCGAACAAAAAGAAGTGAAATCATGCGTTCCGATAAAATAAGGAATCGCTTTTCTTATAGAATTGATTTCGAGCGGATATGGATATTGATATACATAATTTCTACGGAATACATCCGCAGTCTTTGATAATAATACACGATAACGATATTCTTTTCTCTCAACACCGTATCGCGCATGAAATTCTTCTGTTTTTTTCTCTACCTGTCTAATAACAATATCATCTGGCAGCATTGTGTTTAACGCATTACTCCATTGCCACTCTTCAAGAGACAACGGTGTATCAAAGTGTATGACTTGTCCTTTAGCATGAACGGTAGAATCCGTCCTGCCCGATGCCTGAACACGAACAAGTTCTCCTTTATGCAATTTCTGCAAAGCTTTCTCTATCTCTTGTTGAACAGTACGATGCTGCGGCTGAATTTGATAACCACAAAAATGCATGCCATCATATGCAACCGTACATTTTATTCTATCCATTTCTCTATTCTCCATTACGATCGCACCCATGCCAAAATCCAAGCTAAACAAAGTAAACTTATAATCGTTACTGTATCGCTTATTTTCCAGCGTAGTTGCCTAAATTTAGTACGTCCTTCGCCACTTTGATATCCACGAGCTTCCATAGCAATTGCTAAGTCCTCTGCACGCTTAAAAGCACTAATAAATAAAGGGACAAGTAGTGAAATAATAGCTTTCATCCTATCTTTTATCGGTCCCCCTGCGAAATCAATACCACGTGACGCTTGTGCCTTCATTATTTTACTCGTTTCATCCATTAACGTCGGGATAAAACGAAGAGAAATTGACATCATTAATGCGATTTCATGAACAGGAACTTTTATACGCTTCAACGGCTTTAATAACGTCTCCAGACCATCTGTAATCTCAATAGGTGTCGTCGTTAGCGTTAATAATGTCGTCATTAAAATAATAACGAAGAATCGTATAGAAATGTATATCCCTTGCTCTAATCCTTTTTCATGTATCGAAAACCAACCAAGCTGGAATAGTACTTCCCCTTCTTTATTTGTAAAAATATGCAGGAAAAATGTAAAAAGAAAAATCCATAGAATTGGTTTTAAGCCCGAAAGTACATAACGAATCGGCACTTTTGCAAAAAATAAAGCAATGAGTGCATATAAAAATAAAAATCCATATGAAATCGCATTATTTGCTAAGAAAACAACAAATACATATAAAAAGACAATCAGCAGCTTCGTACGTGGATCAAGTTGATGAATAAGCGAATTCCCTGGAATATACCTTCCAATAATCAACTGCTGCATGATTCATGACCACCTTTTCGTAATACCTGCACAACTTCATGAGTAAGATCCTCTAAAGATAAGGTAGCCTTTGGAATTGAAATACCAAACTTCTCTTCAATCGCACGTTTATACTTTAAAGACATAGGAAGATCCACGCCAATTTTCTCTAGTTCATCAGCATGTGAAAACACTTCCTCTGCACTTCCTTGCAAAAAGACCGTTCCTTTATGCATAACTACAATCTGCTGCGCATACTTAGCAGCATCCTCCATATTATGCGTTACAAGGATAACTGTAAGGCCTTTCTCCTTATGAAGCTTATAAAACATCTCCATAAGTTCATTCTGCCCTTTAGGATCTAGTCCAGCTGTAGGTTCATCTAAGACAAGCACTTCAGGTTCCATCGCCAGTACGCCTGCTATCGCAACACGCCTCATTTGCCCACCGCTTAACTCAAATGGCGAACGTGTTAACAGTTCTGGTTCTAATCCTACAAGTTCAATTGCCTCTCTTGCCTTTTGCTTCGCTTCTTCTACAGATACTCCAAAATTAGTGGGGCCGAAACAAATGTCTTTCTCCACAGTCTCTTCAAATAACTGATGTTCTGGGAATTGAAAGACAACCCCTACTTTTTTACGTAGTGGCTTTAGCTTTTTCTCTTTCTTTCCTGCCGAAATAAAATGTTCACCAATTTGAACGGTACCACTTGTCGGCTGCAATAAACCATTTAAATGTTGAATCATCGTCGACTTACCTGAACCAGTATGACCGATAATGGCATAATAGCCCCCACTTGGAAACGACACGTCCACATCATAAAGTGCGCGTCTTTCAAACGGAGTTTTATATTGATAACGATGTTCTACTTTTTGGAATGTAATCTCCAAAGTTCGTTCACCAAGCTTTCCATTGTAAGATGCGTATTTTGCAAGAGAATTTCATTTCTTTTTAATAATTCTGCTATTTTCACTGAAAATGGTACATCTAATCCAATTTCTTGGAGCATATGAGAGGACTTGAAAATTTGCTCTGGAGTCCCTTCCTCTAATATCTCTCCCTTATTTAAAATAATGACACGGTCTGACTGTGCCGCTTCTTCTAAATCATGCGTAATTGATAACACAGTAATACCTTTTTCATTAACAAGTTGTCTAACCGTTTCTACTACTTCACGTCTCCCTTGGGGGTCTAACATTGAAGTTGCTTCATCTAGTATTAAAATAGATGGCTGAAGTGCTAAAACACCTGCTATTGCCACTCGCTGCTTTTGTCCACCAGATAACGAATGAGGCTCATCATTAAGAAAATCTTCCATACGGACAAGTTGCAAGGCCTGTTCTAATCTTTCTATCATCTGCTCTCTTGGCATTCCGATATTCTCTAAACCAAATACAACATCATCTTGCACTGTTGTTCCAACAAATTGATTATCTGGATTTTGAAATACCATTCCAATTTGTTTTCGAACATCCCATACCGTTTCCTCTGATAAAATCATTGTATCGTTTACTGTAATTGTCCCTGCTTCCGGTAAAAATAAACCATTCAATAATTTTGCAAGTGTAGACTTCCCGGAACCGTTTTGTCCAATAACAGATACCCACTCTCCCTCATATAAGGAAAATGAAACATCTTTTAATGCATAAGTGGCTGCCCCAGGATATTGAAATGATATATTTTCTGTCCGAAGTTTCTCTTTTTTCAATACAAGGCACCCTTCCTTCGCCAAATTAACCTATTTTTATATTTAAAAAAAAGGGCCATGACCAGTTTCTTGAAAAGAACTGTCCTGCCCTTTTAATTATCATTATACTAACTCGATAATTACCATTGGTGCTGCGTCTCCGCGACGTGGACCAATTTTTGCAATACGAGTGTATCCGCCTTGGCGCTCAGCATAGCGTGGAGCTACATCAGCGAATAATTTTTGAAGTGCATCTTGACCAGTCTCAGCGTTAGCTACTTCATTGCGAATGAAAGCTGCTGCTTGACGACGAGCATGAAGATCTCCGCGTTTACCTAAAGTGATCATTTTTTCCACTACAGAACGAAGTTCTTTTGCACGAGTTTCTGTCGTTTGGATGCGCTCGTTGATAATTAAATCAGTAGCTAAGTCACGTAACATAGCTTTACGTTGCGCACTTGTACGGCCTAATTTTCTGTATGCCATTCGTAGTTCCCTCCTTTGTTGATGGGTTTAAATCCTCAGTCGTCTTTACGTAAACCTAAACCTAATTCCTCAAGTTTATGTTTAACTTCTTCTAAGGATTTACGTCCTAAGTTACGAACTTTCATCATATCTTCTTCTGTTTTGTTCGCAAGCTCTTGTACAGTATTAATTCCTGCACGTTTTAGGCAATTATAAGAACGAACAGAAAGATCTAGTTCTTCGATAGTCATCTCAAGAACTTTCTCTTTTTGATCTTCTTCCTTCTCGACCATAATCTCAGCATTTTGTGCTTCGTCAGTTAAACCAACAAAGATATTTAAATGCTCAGTTAAGATTTTGGCACCTAAAGAGATAGCTTCTTTTGGCCCGATGCTTCCATCCGTCCATACATCAAGCGTAAGCTTATCATAATTAGCCACTTGTCCGACACGTGTCTTTTCCACTTGGTAAGTCACACGTGATACCGGAGTATAAATAGAATCAATAGGAATTACTCCTATTGGTTGATCTTCGCTTTTATTTGCATCAGCTGGCGTATACCCACGGCCACGCTTTGCAGTTAAACGCACGCGGAAATGCGCATCTTTTGCTAACGTTGCAATGTGTAAATCTGGATTTAAGATTTCTACATCACTATCGTGAGTAATATCAGCAGCTGTGACAATACCTTCGCCCTGCACATCAATTTCCAACGTCTTCTCTTCTTCAGAGTAGATTTTAAGAGCTAACTTTTTCAAGTTTAAGATGATCGTCGTAACGTCTTCTACTACGCCCTCAACTGTTGAAAATTCATGTAATACGCCATCGATTTGGATAGCAGTAACAGCGGCACCAGGGAGTGAGGATAAAAGAATACGACGTAAGGAGTTACCCAAAGTAGTACCATATCCACGCTCAAGCGGTTCAATTACGAATTTACCATATTTAGCATCTTCGTTAAGTTCAACCGTTTCGATTTTCGGCTTTTCGATTTCAATCATTAACTAAACCCTCCTTCAAAACGTCGAAACCCCGGTTAAACAAAGGTATAACCTCTGTTTAACCGAAAGTCCCCCTTAGGCAGTTCCCGATTGTGCACAACAAGCGATGTTTCTGTACGAAATTTCTCGATAATGCATCATATCCATTATAGACAAAAGGGAAAATTCTATACAGAAAAATTACACACGACGACGTTTTGGCGGACGACATCCATTATGAGGAACTGGAGTAACATCTCTAATTGCTGTTACTTCTAGACCTGCAGCTTGAAGAGCACGAATTGCAGCTTCACGACCAGCACCAGGACCTTTAACAGTAACCTCTAAAGTTTTTAAACCGTGCTCCATTGCAACTTTAGCAGCAGCTTCAGCAGCCATTTGCGCAGCGAATGGAGTAGATTTACGAGATCCACGGAAACCAAGTGCACCAGCACTAGACCAAGAAAGTGCGTTACCGTGAGTATCTGTAAGTGTTACGATTGTGTTGTTGAAAGTAGAACGAATATGAGCTATACCAGCTTCGATATTCTTTTTCACACGTTTTTTACGAGTGTTTGTTTTACGTGCCATTGTTAGTTCAACCTCCTTTACTTATTATTTCTTTTTATTTGCTACTGTACGACGTGGACCTTTACGTGTACGAGCATTGTTTTTAGAGTTTTGACCACGAACTGGTAAGCCACGACGGTGACGAAGACCACGGTAAGAACCGATCTCCATTAGACGTTTAATGTTAAGAGATACTTCACGACGAAGGTCTCCCTCAACTTTAATACGATCGATGATATCACGGATACGTCCTAATTCGTCTTCCGTTAAATCACGAACTCGTGTTTCTGAAGAAATACCAGCTTCAGTAAGAATTTTTTCAGCAGTTGTGCGACCAATGCCGAATACGTAAGTTAAAGAAATAACAACGCGTTTGTCTCGAGGAATATCTACACCTGCGATACGTGCCATTCTGAATGCACCTCCTTCTGATTAACCTTGTTTTTGTTTATGTTTAGGGTTTTCACAAATAACCATTACTTTTCCACGTCTACGAATAACTTTACATTTTTCGCAGATTGGTTTAACTGACGGTCTTACTTTCATGTCTCGAACCTCCTTAAAGATTACGGAGTGCTATATTATTTAAAACGGTACGTAATACGACCACGATTTAAATCGTACGGAGATAATTCTACCGTAACTTTGTCTCCTGGTAAAATACGAATGAAGTTCATACGGATTTTACCAGAAACGTGAGCCAATACGACATGCCCATTCTCTAATTCTACTTTGAACATAGCATTTGGCAACGTTTCAAGAACGGTACCTTCGACTTCAATTACATCATCTTTAGCCATTCAATAGTTCTCCCTTCATCAAATCAGTAACATTTTACACTGCTCTGAAATCCCGGAGAGCCAGCTACTTATAAAGTGGTAAGGATTTCGTATCCTGCTTCTGTAAGAGCAATCGTGTGCTCAAAATGGGCACACCATTTACCATCTACCGTTACCACTGTCCAGTCATCAGATAGTGTTTTTACATATCGTCTTCCTTGATTCACCATCGGCTCAACACAGATGACCATTCCCGGCTTTAATCTAGGGCCTCTATTTGGTGGACCATAGTGCGGGATTTGAGGGTCCTCATGTAAGTCTTGCCCGATTCCGTGACCAACATACTCCCTAACGATCGAGAATCCATTCTCTTCAGCATGGGTTTGAACCGCATGTGAGATATTTGATAATCTTTCGCCTGGTTTTACTTGTTCTAGACCAAGATACAACGATTTTTCTGTGACATCAAGTAGCTTTTGAACAGATTCAGAAATGTTTCCAACTGGATACGTCCATGCAGAATCTCCATGGTACCCATTGTATTTCGCACCAATATCGATACTGATGATATCGCCCTCTTTGAGCTTGCGCTTCCCTGGAATTCCGTGTACAAGCTCTTCATTTACAGAAGCACATATGCTCCCCGGAAATCCGTTGTATCCTTTAAAAGATGGCGTAGCACCATATTTTTGAATCGTCTTTTCCGCTATTTGATCGAGCTCTTTCGTTGTAATTCCTGGAGTAATGTGCTGTTTCAACTCTTGATGAGTTAAAGCAACGATCCTGCCAGCTTCTCGCATGATTTCTATCTCGCGAGGAGTTTTGCAGATTATCATTACGCTAAGCCTCCGATGAGAACATCGATATCAGCAAATACTTTATTGATATCTTGCTCACCATTAATGCTTTCTAAGTAACCAAGCTCCTCATAGAAATCAAGCAAAGGTTTTGTTTGCTTAATATTTACATCTAAACGATTTGCTACAGTTTCTTCATTGTCATCAGAGCGTTGGTATAATTCGCCACCACATTTATCGCACACATCAGCTTTCGCTGGTGGATTGAATTCTAAGTGGTAAGTCGCACCGCACTCTTTACAAATGCGACGGCCTGTAAGACGTTTTAATAACAACCCTGAATCCACATTAATGTTTAAAACATAGTCGATTTTTTTGCCAAGATCTTTCATAATTTCTTCAAGAGCTGATGCTTGTGCAACAGTTCGTGGGAAACCGTCTAGTAAGAATCCTCTTACGCAGTCTTCTTGGCTTAAACGATCACGAACGATTCCGATTGTAACTTCATCTGGGACAAGAGCACCTTTATCAATAAAAGATTTAGCTTGTAAACCCATTTCAGTTTCAGCCTTCATAGCTGCACGGAACATATCTCCTGTTGAAATGTGAGGGATGTTATACTTGGCAACAATCTGTTCGGCTTGTGTACCTTTACCAGCACCAGGAAGCCCCATTAAAATTAAGTTCATCCTTGTTCCCCCTCAGAGTACATGAGCATGTAGGGAAGACACTTCTTCCCACTTACTCACTGCTTGATAAACCCTTTGTAATGGCGTTTTACCAGTTGGCTTTCTAGCTGCTTCATTGTTTCTAAAGCAACGCCGACAACGATTAACATACTCGTTCCACCAATCTGTGCAGATGGAGGAAGATTTCCCAATTTCGTAAAGATAACTGGTAAGATTGCAATCGCTGCTAGGAAAATTGATCCTACAAAGGTCAAACGATACAAGATTTTTGTTAGATATTGTTCCGTATTCTTACCCGGACGAATACCTGGAACATATCCACCTTGCTTGTTTAGATTCTCTGACATTTGCTCTGGATTAACCTGAACAAACGCATAGAAATATGTGAAGGCTACAATGAGCGCAACATATATGATCATTCCCACTGGGTGAGAATAGTTAAAGTTTGCAATAATCCACTGCGATACATCATGTTTCGGGAAGAACTGTGCAATAGTTGGTGGTGTAATTAAGAATGAAACAGCAAAAATGACTGGAATAACACCCGCACTATTTACCTTAAGTGGTAAATGAGTGTTTTGTGCTCCAGCATGATTCCCATTCGCTCCTGTTACACGCTTCGCATATTGAATTGGGATCTTTCTAACAGCTTGTTGAATGAAAATAACACCCACAATAACTGCTAGCACAGCTAGTAAGATCAATGCAACTTTAACGATACTCATGAACAATTGATCTCCGATATTTTGAAACTGTTGCTGATACACTTGAGATATAACACTTGGGATCGCTGCGGCAATACCACCAAAGATAAGGATGGAAATACCATTACCTACACCTTTAGCTGTAATCTGTTCACCTAACCACATTAAAAATGCAGTACCAGCAGTCAGTACCGTAGCAATGTATAAATAAGTGCTCCAACCAGGATTCAAAATTAATTGCCCACCTACCATACCGTTAAAACCGATTGACATACCAAACCCCTGAATAAACGCAAGAACAATTGTAAAATAACGCGTGAATTGCGTTAGCTTACGACGGCCCATTTCACCTTGCTTCGACCATTCCGAAAATTTAGGAACAACATCCATCTGCAATAATTGCACGATGATGGATGCTGTAATATACGGCATGATTCCCATCGCAAAGATGGAGAAGTTTTTCAAGGCTCCACCGCCAAATGTATTTAGAATACCTAAAGCATTTAATTGATCTTGTGCTTTCAGTACGTCTCCATTTGTAAATGGCACGGGGATAAACGTGCCAATCCTGAATACGATTAACATCGCTAAAGTGAATAATATTTTACGTCTTATCTCAGCAACGCGCATAAAGTTGGAGATTGTACGAAACATTAGATCACCTCAACTGATCCGCCAGCTGCTTCAATTGCTTCTTTAGCACTTGAAGAGAACTTGTGCGCTTTAACAGTTAGTTTTTTCTCTACTGCGCCGCTTGCAAGAATTTTAACACCGTCGTTTAACTTGCTGATAACGCCAGTTTCCAGCAATAATTCAGGTGTTACTTCTGTACCATCTTCAAAACGATTTAACGTTGATAAGTTTACAATAGCAAACTCTTTACGGTTAATGTTTGTGAAGCCGCGTTTTGGTAAACGACGGAATAATGGAGTTTGACCACCTTCGAAGCCAAGACGAACACCGCCACCAGAACGTGCGTTTTGTCCTTTATGACCTTTACCAGCAGTTTTACCGTTACCAGAACCGATACCACGACCGACACGGTTACGTACTTTACGAGAACCTTCTGCAGGTTTTAATTCATGAAGTTTCATTCCCAGGCACCTCCTTATATTAATGAGTTATCCTTAAGCTTCTTTTACAGTTATAAGGTGAGAAACTTTGTTGATCATACCAAGAATAGCAGGAGTTTCTTCCTTAACTACAGTTGAATTCAACTTTTTAAGACCTAAAGCTTCTACCGTCGCACGTTGATCTTGTGGACGACCAATTACACTACGAGTGAGGGTAATTTCTAACTTTTTCGCCATTTGTTTTCCCTCCTTAACCTAGTAGCTCTTCTACAGATTTACCGCGTAATTTTGCAACATCTTCAGCGCGCTTAAGTTCGCTTAATCCGTTCACAGTAGCGCGAATCATGTTGATTGGTGTGTTAGAACCAAGAGATTTCGAAAGAATATCTTGTACACCAGCTAATTCAAGAACCGCACGAACAGGTCCACCAGCAATAACACCAGTACCTTCAGCAGCAGGTTTTAAGAATACTTCACCAGCTCCAAAGTGACCGTTGATTGTGTGAGGAATTGTTGTACCAACTAATGGTACAGCGATTAAGTTTTTCTTAGCGTCTTCGATAGCTTTGCGAATTGCGTCTGGTACCTCTTGTGCTTTACCAGTACCGAATCCAACATGACCGTTTTTATCGCCAACTACAACTAGTGCAGCAAAGCGGAAACGACGACCACCCTTAACAACTTTCGCGACACGATTTATCGTAACTACACGTTCTTCAAGTTCTAATTTACTTGGGTCAATGCGATGCATCAATTTTCCCTCCTTTGACCATTAAAATTGTAATCCAGCCTCACGAGCAGCTTCAGCTAGAGCTTTAACACGGCCATGGTATAAGTAACCACCGCGATCAAATACTACTTCTTTAACGCCTTTCTCTACAGCACGCTTAGCAACTGATTCTCCAACTTTCGTAGCAGCTTCAGTGTTGCTAGTACCGTTAAGAGCAAGGTCTTTATCAAGAGTAGATGCACTTACTAACGTTACACCATTCACATCGTCAATAACTTGAGCGTAAATATGTTGGTTAGAACGGAACACGTTTAAACGTGGACGCTCTGCAGTACCAGTAAGTTTAGCACGTACACGTGCATGTCTTTTCTTACGAGTCGCATTTTTATCAGCTTTAGTGATCATTTTCTTGTCACTCCTTTCTCTCACCTAACGGGTTTACTTAGCAGTTTTACCTTCTTTACGACGAACAACTTCGCCTTCGTAACGAATACCTTTACCTTTATAAGGCTCAGGAGCACGTACAGCACGGATGTTAGCAGCAAATTCGCCAACACGTTGCTTGTCGATACCTTTGATTACGATTTTAGTTGGTGCAGGTACTTCAACTTCAAGACCTGCTTCCGGAGTCATTTCTACTGGATGAGAATAACCTACGCTTAATACAAGTTTATCACCTTGTTTTTGAGCACGGTAACCAACACCGACTAATTCAAGTCCGCGTGCGAAACCTGCAGTTACACCTTCAACCATGTTTCCGATTAAAGCACGAGTTGTACCGTGTAATGCACGGTGTTCCTTCTGTTCAGATGGACGCTCAACTGTTAATGTATTCTCTTCAATTTTGATAAGCATATCAGCATTGAAAGTACGAGTTAATTCACCTTTAGGGCCTTTTACTGTTACAGTATTGTCTTCTGCAACTGTAATAGTAACACCTGCAGGGATTTCAAGAATCTTTTTACCAATACGAGACATGTGGTCACACCTCCGTTCGTTTTAAATATATATTACCAAACGTATGCTACTACTTCTCCACCAGTTTGTAATTGACGAGCGTCTTTGTCTGTCATTACTCCCTTAGATGTAGAAACAAGAGCGATACCTAATCCGTTAAGTACACGTGGTACTTCATCAGCTTTAGCGTAAACGCGTAAGCCAGGTTTACTGATACGTTTTAATCCAGTGATTACACGTTCATTGTTTGCACCATATTTCAGGAAAATACGAAGGATACCTTGTTTGTTATCCTCGATGTATTCTACATCACGAATGAAACCTTCACGTTTTAAAAGTTCAGCGATCTCTTTTTTGATTTTAGAAGCAGGAACCTCTAATTTCTCATGACGTACCATGTTCGCATTACGGATGCGAGTAAGCATGTCTGCAATTGGATCTGTCATCACCATGTGTTTTACCTCCTTCCCATTTGTGGGTTTTACCAACTAGCTTTTTTAACACCAGGAATTTGACCTTTATATGCAAGTTCACGGAAACAAATACGGCAAAGTTTAAATTTGCGGTATACAGAATGCGGACGACCGCAGCGTTCGCAACGTGTATACTCTTGTACTTTAAACTTAGGAGTACGCTTTTGTTTCGCTATCATAGATTTTTTAGCCACGTTTTCGCCTCCTCTACTTAGCGTTGGCTTCCATTATTTTTGGAATGGCATACCGAATTGTGTTAAAAGTTCACGAGCTTCTTCATCAGTTTTCGCTGTAGTAACGATTACGATGTCCATACCGCGGACTTTGCTTACTTTATCATAATCAATCTCAGGGAAAATAAGTTGCTCTTTAACACCTAATGTATAGTTTCCACGACCATCGAATGATTTCTTAGAAACACCACGGAAATCACGTACACGTGGTAAAGAAACTGATACTAATTTGTCGAAGAACTCATACATTTGCTCGCCGCGTAAAGTTACTTTCGCACCGATAGGCATACCTTCACGAAGACGGAAACCAGCGATTGATTTTTTAGCACGAGTTACAACAGGTTTTTGACCTGCGATTTGTGTTAATTCTTCTACTGCATTGTCTAAAGCTTTTGAGTTAGATACCGCGTCACCAACACCAGTGTTGATTACGATCTTTTCGATTTTCGGTACTTCCATCACAGATTTATAGTTAAACTTGCTCACTAGAGCAGGAGTAATTTCCTTTTGGAACTTCTCTTTAAGGCGATTCAATGAAGTGACCTCCTTTCTTAAGAAAATTATTTATCTAATAATTCACCAGATTTTTTTGCAATACGAACTTTTTTACCATCTTCTACTTTGAAGCCTACGCGAGTAGGTTCACCTGTTTTCGGATCTAAAATCATAACGTTAGAAACGTGAATAGGTGCTTCTTTAGTAATAATTCCACCTTGTGGATTTAATTGAGATGGCTTAGAGTGCTTCTTAACGATATTGACACCCTCAACGATAACACGGTTTTGCTTTGGGAAAGCCACAAGGATAACGCCTTGTTTTCCTTTGTCTTTACCAGTGATTACCTGTACTTTATCACCTTTTTTTACATGCATCTTAATTCTGCACCTCCTTAGCAAGGCAATACCTTAAATTATAGAACTTCTGGAGCTAAAGAAACGATCTTCATGAAGTTGCTATCACGTAATTCACGAGCTACTGGTCCGAAGATACGAGTACCACGTGGGCTCTTATCGTCTTTAATGATAACCGCTGCGTTTTCATCAAATTTGATGTAAGAACCGTCCGGACGACGAGCTCCGCTCTTCGTACGTACCACTACTGCTTTAACAACGTCACCTTTTTTAACAACGCCACCTGGTGTTGCTTGTTTTACCGTAGCAACGATAATATCACCAATGTTAGCATATTTACGACCAGAGCCGCCTAATACTTTAATTGTTAAAAGTTCACGTGCACCAGAGTTGTCAGCAACTTTCAAACGAGATTCTTGTTGGATCATGTTATGAAACCTCCCTTCGGACTAAAAATTCCGATTCGTCTATTTAGATAATAACCGCTTCTTCAACGATTTCAACTAAACGGAAACGCTTAGTAGCAGAAAGCGGGCGAGTTTCCATGATTTTAACGATATCGCCAAGTTTCGCTTGGTTTTGCTCATCATGGGCTTTGTACTTCTTAGAATACTTAACACGTTTTCCGTACAAGGAATGAGTTTTGTAAGTTTCAACTAAAACTGTAATCGTTTTGTCCATTTTGTCAGACACTACACGACCAGTATAAACTTTGCGTTGGTTACGTTCGCTCACTATGCAAACCTCCCCTCAATTTATCGATTAATTCCGATCTCTCTTTCACGAACTACAGTTTTCATACGAGCAATTGCTTTACGCACTTCACGAATGCGAGTTGGATTCTCTAATTGTCCTGTAGCAAGTTGGAAGCGAAGATTAAACAACTCTTCCTTTAAAGCTTTAACTTTTGTTTCGATTTCGGCAGTGGTTAATTCACGAATATCATTAGTTTTCATTAGATTCACCACCATTTTCTTCACGTTTTACGAATTTACATTTCACAGGTAACTTGTGAGCTGCAAGACGTAATGCTTCGCGTGCTACCTCTTCAGATACACCCGCGATTTCGAACATAATTTTCCCAGGTTTTACTACTGCTACCCAGCCTTCTGGTGCCCCTTTACCGGAACCCATACGTACTTCTAGAGGTTTTGCAGTGTAAGGTTTAGAAGGGAAAATTTTAATCCATACTTTACCGCCACGTTTCATGTAACGAGTCATTGCACGACGAGCAGCTTCGATTTGACGGTTTGTAATCCATGAAGCAGCTTGTGCTTGTAAACCGAATTCACCGAAAGCAATTTCAGTTCCACCTTTAGCACGACCACGCATTTTACCACGATGCTCTCTACGATATTTTACGCGTTTTGGCATTAACATATTATTTTCCTCCTTCCTCAGAAGCTTTCTTTTTTGTAGGAAGGACTTCTCCACGGTAGATCCATACTTTTACGCCTAATTTACCGTATGTTGTATCAGCTTCAACTGCTGCATAGTCAATATCAGCGCGAAGTGTATGAAGTGGAACAGTTCCTTCACTGTAAGATTCTGCACGAGCGATATCAGCTCCGCCAAGACGACCAGAAACCTGTGTTTTAATACCTTTAGCACCTGCACGCATAGCACGTTGAATAACTTGCTTTTGTGCACGACGGAATGATACACGGTTTTCTAATTGACGAGCGATGTTTTCGCCTACTAATTTAGCGTTAAGATCAGCTCTCTTAACTTCTAAAATGTTGATGTGTACACGCTTGCCTGTTAATTGGTTAAGAGCTTTACGAAGTGCTTCAACTTCAGTACCACCTTTACCAATTACCATACCAGGTTTTGCAGTGTGAATTGTAACATTTACACGATTTGCTGCACGTTCGATTTCTACTTTAGCAACAGCAGAATCTTTTAAGCGTACATTAATGTACTCACGGATTTTGATGTCTTCATGTAATAATGTAGCGTAATCTTTCTCAGCGAACCAACGAGATTCCCAATCACGAATAACGCCGACACGAAGACCAATTGGATTAACCTTTTGACCCATCGATTATCCCTCCTTCTTTTCTGATACCACAACTGTGATGTGGCTTGTGCGTTTGTTAATTTGGCTTGCACGACCCATTGCACGTGGACGGAAACGTTTTAACGTTGGACCTTCGTCAACGAAAACTTTTTCAACAACTAGGTTGTTAATATCCATCTCATAATTGTGCTCTGCATTTGCGATTGCAGATTTTAAAACTTTCTCTACAACTGGAGAAGCAGTTTTTGGTGTGTGGTTAAGGATAGCAATCGCTTCACCCACTTGCTTACCTCGGATTAAGTCTACTACTAAACGAACTTTACGAGGAGCAATACGAACTGTTCTCGCTACTGCTTTAGCTTGCATTGAAGTGCCTCCTCTCATTATCTTCTAGTTTTCTTATCGTCAGCAAGGTGACCTTTATACGTACGAGTTGGTGCGAATTCACCTAACTTATGGCCAACCATATCCTCAGTGATGTACACAGGTACGTGTTTACGACCATCATATACAGCGATTGTGTGTCCGATGAACTGAGGGAAGATTGTTGAACGGCGAGACCAAGTTTTAACAACTTGTTTTTGCTCAGATGCAACTAATTTTTCCATTTTGCTCATTAAGTGATCATCGACAAATGGTCCTTTTTTTAAGCTACGAGCCATTTTGGTGCCTCCCTTCGTGATTGGCGTACGGTTCTAGAAATGAACCGTACTACAATCCCATTATTTTTTACGACGACGAACGATGAATTTGTCAGACGCTTTGTTTTTCTTACGAGTCTTGAATCCAAGAGTTGGTTTACCCCATGGAGACATTGGAGACTTACGTCCGATTGGAGAACGTCCTTCACCACCACCGTGTGGGTGATCAACCGGGTTCATTACAGAACCACGAACTGTTGGGCGTTTACCTAACCAGCGAGAGCGACCTGCTTTACCGATTTTGATAAGTTCGTGTTGTTCGTTACCTACTTGACCGATTGAAGCGCGACAAGCAGATAATACAAGACGTACTTCACCAGAAGTTAAACGTACAAGTACGTATTTACCTTCTTTACCAAGTACTTGAGCAGATGTACCAGCAGAACGAACTAATTGTCCGCCACGACCAGGCTTAAGCTCGATGTTATGAACAACAGTACCTACTGGAATGTTGATTAATGGTAATGCGTTACCGATTTTAATGTCAGCTTCTGGGCCAGACATAACTTCCATACCTACTTCTAAAGATTTAGGAGCAAGAATGTAACGTTTTTCACCGTCAACGTAGTTAATTAATGCGATATTCGCAGAGCGGTTTGGATCGTATTCGATCGTAGCAACGCGTCCTGGAATTCCATCTTTGTTACGCTTAAAGTCGATGATACGGTATTGACGCTTATGTCCGCCACCTTGATGACGTACAGTAATTTTACCTTGGTTATTACGACCAGCCTTCTTGCTTAAAGGAGCAAGTAATGACTTTTCGGGTCTGTCAGTCGTGATTTCAGCGAAATCATTCGTAGTCATATTACGACGACCGTTAGTAGTTGGATTATACTTTTTAATTCCCATCTCAATTTCCCTCCTTCTTTAGTAAGAATTAAACGCCTTGGAAGATTTCGATTTCTTTGCTGTCAGCAGTTAGCTTAACGATTGCTTTACGACGACGGCTAGTAAAACCAGCGTGACGACCAACGCGTTTTGCTTTCGGCTTGTAGTTCATGATGTTCACTTTTTCTACTTTAACACCAAAGATCGCTTCAAGAGCATCTTTAACTTCTGTTTTATTAGATTTAACGTCCACATCGAACGTGTATTTTTTTTCAGCCATCATTTCCATAGAACGTTCAGTGATAACTGGGCGCTTAATGATATCACGAGGATCTCTCATTATGCAAGCACCTCCTCTACTTTTTCCACTGCCGCTTTTGTCATGATTAGCTTATCATGATGAAGCACGTCTAAAACGTTTACGCCATCAGCAGTGATTACTGTTACTCCAGGGATATTGCGAGCAGATAACTCTACAGATTCGTTTGCATCAGCAGTTACGATAAGAGCTTTCTTCTCAACAGTTAATCCTTTAAGTACTGCTAGCATGTCTTTTGTTTTTGGTGCATTTAACACTAGGTCTTCAAGAACTACAATGTTGTTCTCAACTACTTTAGTAGCTAATGCAGATTTGATTGCTAAACGACGAACTTTCTTAGGAAGTTTGTACGCATAGCTTCTTGGTGTAGGTCCGAATACCGTACCACCACCACGCCATTGAGGAGAGCGGATAGACCCTTGACGAGCACGTCCAGTTCCTTTTTGACGCCATGGTTTACGACCACCACCACGAACTTCAGAGCGAGTTTTTACTTTGTGTGTACCTTGACGTAAAGATGCACGTTGCATCATTACAGCTTCGAAAAGTACAGCTTCATTTGGTTCGATACCGAAAATAGCTTCAGCTAATTCGATTTCACCAACCTGTGAACCAGTTTGGTTATATACAGTAACTTTTGGCATTGGAATTCCTCCTTCCTATTGTGAATTATTTGCTAACCTTCACAGCGCCTTGAACAACTACAAGAGATTTCTTAGCACCTGGAACGTTACCTTTTACTAATAATAAGTTGCGCTCAGTGTCAACTTGAACGATTTCTAAGTTTTGGATAGTAACTTGGTCTCCACCCATACGTCCAGCAAGTTTTTTGCCTTTGAATACACGGTTCGGAGCAACTGGGCCCATTGAACCTGGACGACGGTGATAGCGAGAACCATGAGACATAGGTCCGCGAGATTGACCGTGGCGTTTGATAACACCTTGGAAACCTTTACCTTTAGAAATTCCTGTTACATCAACGATTTCACCTGTAGCGAATACGTCAACTTTTACCTCTTGACCAACCTCTAATCCGTCCACGTCTGCATCGCGGATTTCGCGAATGAAGCGCTTAGGAGTTGTAGATGCTTTGGCAGTGTGGCCTTGTTCAGGTTTGTTAGTTAACTTTTCACGTTTATCTTCAAATCCTAACTGGATTGCATTGTAGCCATCAGTTTCAGTTGTTTTCTTTTGAAGAACAACGTTTGGATTAGCAGCGATAACTGTTACTGGGATTAACTCACCGTTCTCAGCAAATACTTGAGTCATACCGATCTTTCTTCCTAAGATTCCTTTGGTCATGAGTTACACCTCCTACATTTTTAAGTTATATAAATTATAGTTTGATTTCGATATCTACACCAGATGGTAAGTCTAAACGCATTAATGAATCTACTGTTTGTGGAGTAGGACTCACGATGTCGATTAGACGTTTGTGCGTGCGCATTTCGAATTGCTCACGAGAATCTTTGTACTTATGAACAGCACGAAGAATTGTGTAAACAGTCTTCTCAGTTGGTAATGGGATCGGACCAGAAACTGTTGCCCCAGAACGCTTAGCTGTTTCTACAATTTTCTCAGCTGACTGATCAAGAATACGGTGATCGTAAGCTTTTAAACGGATACGAATTTTTTCTTTTGCCATTATTTTCCCTCCTTCGTTCGCCTATTTCTAAAATAGACCTTCTCCATGGAAATTTCCCCACACCATGCCATGGCAAAGCGGCCGGGTGTGTCAGCAACCTTCCACTTCATCGCAGTCAAAGACCAACATTGTTTATTATACAATGTTATTCGTCTAGATGCAAGCATCTTTTTGTTTGCATCTGCTTTTCTCTACTTTTGCTATTATACATGGCACTTTAAAGAATTTCAAGTTTTCATCTACCAGAATTGATTTTACAGTTTCTGGATTTATTTTTATTGCTTTTTTATATACTATAGAAGAAACTCGTCAAAGCATAAAAATATAATTCATTCATTATATAAAGTGAAACTTTGATCATTAGGGTTTTGTTCATCCCCCCAATGATTATTAATTGAACCATTAAGGCACACTCATTAAAGCGTGACAATGGCAAACAAAAACCCCGAGGGAAAATCCCTCGGGGTTTTTTATATCAGTTAAGATTACTCAACGATAGTAGCAACTACACCGTAACCTACTGTACGTCCACCTTCACGAATAGAGAATTTAGTTCCCTCTTCGATAGCGATTGGAGCGATAAGTTCGATAGTCATTTCGATGTTGTCACCAGGCATTACCATTTCAGTACCTTCTGGTAATTGGATGATACCAGTTACGTCAGTTGTACGGAAGTAGAACTGAGGACGGTAGTTAGCGAAGAATGGAGTGTGACGTCCACCTTCTTCTTTAGATAATACGAAAACTTCAGCTTTGAATTTAGCGTGAGCTTTTACAGAACCGCTTTTTGCAAGTACTTGTCCACGTTGGATGTCTTCACGAGCAACCCCACGAAGTAAAGCACCGATGTTGTCTCCAGCTTGAGCTTGGTCAAGAAGTTTACGGAACATCTCTACACCAGTTACAGTTGTAGAAGCATTTTCTTCAGCAAGACCGATGATTTCTACTACGTCACCAACTTTAACGATACCGCGCTCAACACGACCAGTAGCAACTGTACCACGACCTGTGATAGAGAATACATCCTCTACAGGCATTAAGAATGGTTTGTCAGTTTCACGTTCTGGAGTTGGGATGTAAGCATCAACTTCAGCCATTAATTCAATGATTTTTGCTTCCCAATCAGCTTCTCCTTGAAGAGCTTTAAGAGCAGAACCTTTGATTACAGGAATGTCATCGCCTGGGAATCCGTATTCAGATAATAGGTCGCGAACTTCCATTTCTACTAATTCTAATAATTCTTCGTCGTCTACCATGTCGCATTTGTTTAAGAATACAACGATGTAAGGAACACCTACTTGACGAGAAAGAAGGATGTGCTCACGTGTTTGAGGCATTGGGCCATCAGCAGCAGATACTACTAAGATACCGCCGTCCATTTGAGCAGCACCAGTGATCATGTTTTTAACATAGTCAGCGTGACCTGGGCAGTCAACGTGTGCATAGTGACGAGTTTCAGTTTCGTACTCAACGTGTGCAGTTGAGATTGTGATACCGCGCTCTCTTTCTTCTGGAGCAGCATCGATTTGATCGTATCCGCGTGCTTCAGCACCACCAGCTTTTGCAAGAACTGTAGTGATCGCAGCAGTTAATGTAGTTTTACCATGGTCAACGTGGCCGATTGTACCGATGTTAACATGGGGTTTAGAACGTTCGAATTTAGCTTTAGCCATTCTAAATTCCTCCTTAGTTTATATAGGTTATTTTATATTTAGTCTAGAAAGTGAAACTTGCGTCCCACTTTCTAAGCTTACATAAGTAGTTATACTTGAACAATCGATAAAAATCAATTATTCACCTTTATTTTTTTTAATAATTTCTTCTGAAACAGACTTTGGTACTTCTTCATAATGATCAAATGTCATTGAGAATGTTCCGCGTCCTTGAGTGTTAGAACGTAATGACGTTGCATAACCGAACATTTCAGAAAGTGGAACCATAGCGCGAACAACTTGAGCGTTACCGCGAGCTTCCATACCTTCTACACGTCCACGACGAGATGTTACGTCACCCATAATGTCACCCATGTACTCTTCAGGAATTACAACTTCAACTTTCATCATTGGCTCAAGAATTACTGGGCTACATTTAGAAACCGCAGCTTTAAGTGCCATAGATGCAGCGATTTTGAACGCCATCTCAGATGAATCGACATCATGGTAAGATCCGTCAACTAATGCAGCTTTAATGTCAACTAGTGGATAACCAGCTAGTACACCATTTTTAAGTGCATCTTCAAGACCTGCTCCAACAGCTGGGATGTATTCACGAGGAACTACACCACCGACGATCTTGTTTTCGAATTCGAATCCTTTACCTTCTTCGTTAGGTTCAAACTCAATCCAAACGTGTCCGAATTGTCCACGTCCACCAGATTGACGAGCGAACTTACCTTCAACTTTCGCAGCAGCGCGGAAAGTCTCACGGTATGCTACCTGAGGAGCACCAACGTTTGCTTCAACTTTGAATTCACGGCGCATACGGTCAACGATGATATCAAGGTGAAGTTCACCCATACCAGCGATGATTGTTTGGCCAGTTTCTTGGTCAGTGTGAGCACGGAATGTTGGATCTTCTTCAGAAAGCTTAGATAATGCTGTACCCATTTTATCTTGGTCAGCTTTTGATTTTGGTTCGATAGCTACAGAGATAACTGGCTCTGGGAATTCCATAGACTCAAGGATAACAAGGCTCTTCTCGTCACAAAGAGTATCACCAGTAGTAGTATCTTTTAAACCTACAGCAGCAGCGATATCACCAGCGTAAACTGTTGAGATCTCTTCACGGCTGTTAGCGTGCATTTGTAGGATACGACCTACACGCTCACGCTTACCTTTAGTTGAGTTTTTCACGTATGATCCAGAGTTTAACACACCAGAGTACACACGGAAGAACGTTAACTTACCAACATAAGGGTCAGTCATGATTTTGAATGCTAAAGCTGCGAATGGTTCTTCATCGCTAGACTTACGTTCTACTTCTTCATCTGTGTCCGGAAGAGTACCTTTAATAGCAGGTACGTCTAATGGAGATGGTAGGTAGTCGATAACTGCGTCTAACAGAATTTGAACACCTTTATTTTTGAATGCAGAACCACAGATTACTGGGAAGAATTCTACAGAAGTTGTAGCCTTACGGATACCAGCTTTAAGCTCTTCTACAGTGATTTCTTCACCTTCTAGGTACTTCATCATCATTTCTTCATCAAGCTCAGCTACCGCTTCAATAAGCTTTCCACGGTATTCTTCAGCTAATTCTTTGTGCTCTTCAGGAATTTCAACACGTTGAATGTCTGTTCCTAAATCGTTACCGTACATGTAAGCACATTCTTCAACAAGGTCAATGATACCATTGAACTCATCTTCAGCACCGATTGGTAACTGAATTGGGTGTGCGTTTGCTTGTAAACGATCGTGGATTGTTCCTACAGAGTATAAGAAGTCTGCACCGATTTTATCCATTTTGTTAACGAATACGATACGAGGTACGCCGTAAGTAGTAGCCTGACGCCAAACAGTTTCTGTTTGTGGTTCTACACCAGATTGTGCATCAAGTACTGCTACCGCGCCATCAAGTACGCGTAAAGAACGTTCTACTTCTACTGTGAAGTCTACGTGACCTGGAGTGTCAATGATGTTTACACGATGACCTTTCCATTGTGCTGTAGTTGCAGCAGAAGTAATTGTGATACCACGCTCTTGCTCTTGCTCCATCCAGTCCATCTGAGATGCACCTTCGTGAGTTTCACCGATTTTATGAATACGTCCTGTGTAATACAGAATACGCTCAGTTGCTGTTGTTTTACCAGCATCGATGTGAGCCATGATACCAATATTACGAGTGTTTTCTAAAGAGAACTCTCTT
The DNA here is from genome assembly GCF_001455345.1 of Bacillus thuringiensis. Classification (GTDB taxonomy): domain Bacteria; phylum Bacillota; class Bacilli; order Bacillales; family Bacillaceae_G; genus Bacillus_A; species Bacillus_A thuringiensis_N. The sequence continues at coordinate 103,061 of NZ_CP013274.1, read as the reverse complement.
GCCATTTGGTGTCTTGCTCCTTCCATATATGGATTGGATTTTTTTATTTTAAGTAGCAAAAAAGCCACTTTATATTGTTACACATGTCAGTATGTCCAGTACCCTCATTATGTAAAACGAGCGCCCAACGAAAGGGAGAGGCATTCTCCCTCTCCACACTTCCATAAGCGACAAATAAAGCGGTTTATGCTTACATTTATTTTACGTTGAATCCTACCAACGGTAATGAGCAAATGCTTTGTTAGCTTCTGCCATTTTATGAGTGTCTTCACGTTTCTTAACAGATGCACCAGCATTGTTAGCTGCATCTAAGATTTCGTTAGCAAGACGCTCTTCCATAGTTTTTTCACCACGAAGACGAGCGTAGTTTACTAACCAACGAAGACCTAAAGTTGTACGGCGTTCTGGACGAACCTCAACTGGAACTTGGTAGTTAGCACCACCAACACGACGAGCGCGTACTTCAAGAACAGGCATAATGTTCTTAAGAGCTTGCTCGAATACTTCCATTGGTTCTTTACCAGAACGTTCGTTTACGATATCGAACGCATTATAAAGAATTGTTTGAGATTTACCTTTTTTACCGTCAACCATCATTTTGTTGATAAGGCGTGTTACTAGCTTCGAATTGTACATTGGATCTGGTAACACGTCACGTTTCGCAACAGGACCTTTACGAGGCATATTGAGTTCCTCCTTTCATTTTAAAGTTATTATTTTTTAGCAGGTTTTGGTCTCTTAGTACCATATTTAGAACGTCCTTGCATACGTTTGTCAACACCAGCTGTGTCAAGCGCACCACGAACGATGTGGTAACGTACCCCCGGTAAATCCTTTACACGACCACCGCGAATTAATACTACGCTATGCTCTTGTAGGTTATGACCGATACCTGGGATGTAAGCTGTAACCTCGATACCATTTGTTAAACGTACACGAGCGTATTTACGTAACGCTGAGTTAGGTTTCTTTGGAGTCATTGTACCAACACGAGTACATACACCACGTTTTTGAGGTGCAGAGATATCAGTTGATTTTTTCTTTAAAGAGTTAAATCCTTTGTTTAACGCAGGTGATTTAGATTTCCATACTTTATCAGTACGACCATTTCTCACTAATTGGTTAATAGTAGGCATTTGATTATCCTCCCTTCGCATGTTTGTATGACCACATATCCAGGTGGTTCATTATTAGTTGAAAACAAAGTTTTTGCAAGGGAGAGCAAATGCTCTCTCCTCACAAAAACAGTTTTAACTTATTATTCCTATTGCTGAAGCTCCCACTTGAATCCCCGAAACTTTTCCAAGCTTACGAACTGATTCAACTTTAGTTATGGGTATGTTATGTTGCAAAGCAGTACGAATAATAATATGGGTTAACCGCACATCAGCATCTTCCGCAATGACAACTTCTTTAACTATACCATTTTTGATTGCTTCCAATGTGCGTTTATGACCAACGACTACATTTTCAGCATTTGACACTTTTTGATAAGACATATAAATATCCTCCAAAGCATCGTTCAGGAGCAACCTTGATTATAGTAACATTTTGACTCATACAATGTCAACTAGGATTAACTGTTTTTATACAAAATTTACGACGGAAAATTTTACTGTTCCACATAAACTTCATCGTTTTCTACATTCATGTCATCTTGTGTTGTTTTAACAAGATCCACTTTGCGATAACGATTCATACCTGTTCCAGCAGGAACAAGTTTACCGATAATAACATTTTCTTTCAATCCTAGAAGCTCATCGCGTTTACCCTTAATTGCTGCATCAGTTAAGACACGAGTTGTTTCTTGGAACGATGCTGCAGATAAGAATGAATCTGTTTCAAGTGAAGCTTTTGTAATACCAAGTAGAACAGGTCTAGCTGTTGCTGGTTGTTTACCTTGCAGTAACACCTTCGCGTTCGCATCAGTAAACTGATGGATATCTAGTAATGTTCCTGGTAATACATCTGTTTCACCTGCATCACTTACACGAACTTTACGTAACATTTGACGTACCATTACTTCTACGTGTTTGTCACCAATTTCTACCCCTTGCATACGGTATACTTTTTGAACTTCACGTAATAAGTACTCTTGAACCGCCGTAATGTCCGTTACTTTTAGTAATTCTTTCGGATCAATAGAACCTTCTGTTAACTCTTTACCGTGGCTAATTTGCTGTCCTGGAGTTACTTTCAGACGAGCACCGTAAGGAATAGCGTACGTACGAGCTTCAACTTCACCCTGTACAACTACTTCTTGGCGATCCTTAACATCGTTGATCGCTGCGATAACACCGTCGATTTCACTGATAACTGCCTGACCTTTCGGATTACGAGCTTCGAAGATCTCTTGGATACGAGGTAAACCTTGAGTGATATCATCTCCGGCAACCCCACCTGTATGGAACGTACGCATCGTTAACTGTGTACCTGGCTCACCGATAGATTGAGCTGCGATAATACCTACCGCTTCCCCTACTTCTACGTCTGTTCCAGTTGCTAAGTTACGACCGTAACACTTCTTACATACACCATGGCGAGTGTTACACGTAAACGCTGAACGAATGTTTACAGTTTCAACACCCGAATTTTCAACGATATGAGCGATATCTTCAGTAATTAATTGATTTTCAGCAACTAATACTTCACCTGTTTCAGGATGTTTTACAGTTTTTCTTGCAAAACGCCCAACAAGACGATCATATAATGACTCAATAACTTCATTACCCTCTTTAATCGCACCAATTAATAAACCGCGATCTGTTCCACAATCATCTTCACGAACGATTACATCTTGTGCAACGTCAACAAGACGACGTGTTAAGTAACCAGAATCGGCAGTTTTTAGTGCTGTATCGGCAAGACCTTTACGCGCACCATGCGTAGAGATGAAGTACTCAAGTACTGTTAAACCTTCACGGAAACTTGATTTGATTGGAAGTTCAATGATACGACCAGATGGATTGGCCATCAGACCACGCATACCAGCAAGCTGAGTAAAGTTCGATGCGTTACCACGGGCACCGGAATCACTCATCATGAAGATTGGGTTGCGTTTATTCAAGGACTTCATCAGTTTTCCTTGGATAACATCTTTTGCATTACTCCAAATAGAGATAACGCGATCGTAACGTTCTTCTTCCGTGATTAAACCGCGACGGAATTGTTTAATTACATTATCTACTTTTGCTTGTGCTTCATGGAGAATTTCATCTTTTTCGCCTAATACAAGAATGTCAGATACCCCAACTGTAATACCAGCTTTTGTAGAGTACTTGAATCCTAAGTTTTTCATACGGTCAAGCATGCGAGACGTTTCTGTAATTTTGAAACGTTTAAACACTTCCGCAATGATGTTACCAAGGATTTTCTTGCTGAATGGCGCCACTTCTTCGCGACTAGCAATAATTTCTTTAATGTTCGCACCTTTTTCAACGAAATACTTCGCCGGTGTTTCTTTTTCAAGGTTTGAATTTGTTGGCTCGTTAATATAAGGGAACGACTCTGGTAAGATTTCGTTAAATATTAATTTACCAACTGTTGTTAATAGAAGCATACTCTTTTGCTCTTCAGTAAATGTCGCGTTGTTTACTGCACTTGCAGCTACTGCAACACGTGTATGAAGATGCACATATCCATTTTGGTATGCAAGTAATGCTTCGTTTGCATCTTTGAAGACCATACCTTCACCGATTGCGCCTTCACGCTCAAGTGTTAAGTAGTAGTTACCTAATACCATATCCTGAGATGGAGTAACAACTGGTTTACCGTCTTTCGGGTTCAAGATGTTTTGTGCCGCTAACATAAGAAGACGAGCTTCAGCTTGTGCTTCTGATGATAAAGGTACGTGAACGGCCATTTGGTCACCGTCAAAGTCCGCGTTGTATGCAGTACATACAAGTGGGTGAAGACGGATTGCGCGACCTTCTACTAATGTAGGTTCAAACGCCTGAATACCAAGACGGTGAAGTGTTGGTGCGCGGTTTAGAAGTACTGGATGTTCTTTAATCACAGATTCTAAAACGTCCCAAACTTCAGGTTGTACACGCTCGATTTTACGTTTCGCACTCTTAATGTTGTGTGCTAATCCTTTTTCAACTAACTCTTTCATTACGAAAGGTTTGAACAGTTCAAGCGCCATTTCTTTCGGTAATCCACATTGGTACATCTTTAAGTTCGGTCCTACAACGATTACAGAACGGCCAGAGTAGTCAACACGTTTACCTAATAAGTTTTGACGGAAACGTCCTTGTTTACCTTTAAGCATGTGAGATAGTGATTTTAATGGACGGTTACCTGGTCCAGTTACTGGACGGCCACGGCGACCATTATCGATTAATGCGTCTACAGCTTCTTGTAACATACGTTTTTCGTTTTGAACGATGATGCTTGGTGCACCTAAGTCCAATAGACGTTTTAAACGATTATTACGGTTAATTACACGACGGTATAAGTCGTTTAAGTCAGAAGTAGCAAAACGTCCACCGTCCAACTGTACCATTGGGCGTAGTTCTGGTGGGATAACTGGAAGAACATCTAGGATCATCCAAGATGGGTGATTTCCAGAGTTACGGAATGCTTCTAATACTTCTAGACGTTTAATAGCACGAGTACGGCGTTGTCCTTGTGCTGTTTTTAATTCTTCTTTTAAGAAGTCTACTTCTTTATCTAAATCGATGTCTTGTAGTAGCTTTTTAATCGCTTCTGCACCCATAGCAGCTTGGAATGTGCTACCATATCGATCACGATATGCACGGTATTCTTTTTCAGAAAGTAATTGCTTCTTATCAAGTGGTGTATCTCCACTTTCTGTTACAACATAAGAAGCGAAATAAATTACTTCTTCAAGCGCGCGAGGGGACATGTCTAAGACAAGTCCCATGCGGCTCGGGATACCTTTGAAATACCAAATATGAGATACAGGAGCAGCTAATTCGATATGACCCATACGTTCACGACGAACCTTTGCACGCGTTACTTCAACGCCACATCGATCACAAACTACACCTTTATAACGTACACGTTTGTATTTTCCGCAATGACATTCCCAGTCCTTTTGTGGTCCGAAAATACGCTCACAGAACAAGCCATCTTTTTCAGGCTTTAACGTACGATAGTTAATTGTTTCTGGTTTCTTAACTTCACCGTATGACCAAGAACGAATCTTGTCAGGTGAAGCAAGTCCAATCTTCATATATTCAAAGTTATTTACATCTATCAAGGGGCCTACCTCCCTTTTAGTCTACAGGTTATCCCAATTATTCCTTAGTTGTCTCAACTTCGACATTCAATTTATCTGCTGATTGATGATCATCGTCATCTTCCGTATCACGCATTTCAATCTCTGTATCGTCGCTAGACATCATTTTAACGTCCATACCTAAACTTTGCAGCTCTTTAATCAATACTTTGAATGATTCAGGAACGCCTGGTTCTGGAACATTTTCGCCTTTAACAATTGCTTCGTACGTCTTAACACGTCCAACAACATCATCAGACTTCACTGTTAAGATTTCTTGAAGAGTATAAGCAGCACCGTAAGCTTCAAGTGCCCAAACCTCCATCTCACCGAAACGCTGTCCACCGAACTGAGCTTTACCTCCAAGAGGCTGCTGCGTTACAAGTGAGTATGGTCCAGTAGAACGAGCATGAAGTTTATCGTCAACCATGTGCGCAAGTTTGATCATATACATGACACCAACAGATACGCGGTTATCGAATGGTTCACCAGTACGTCCGTCATACAGGATTGTTTTCGCGTCATTTGCCATACCAGCTTCTTCAATTGTGCCCCAAACATCTTCCTCACGAGCACCATCGAATACTGGTGTTGCAATGTGAATGCCAAGGTATCTTGCTGCCATACCTAGATGAAGCTCTAATACCTGACCGATATTCATACGAGATGGTACCCCTAATGGGTTTAACATGATATCGATTGGCGTACCATCTGGTAAGTAAGGCATATCTTCTTCTGGTAAAATACGAGAGATAACACCTTTGTTACCGTGACGTCCGGCCATCTTGTCACCTTCAGAAATTTTACGTTTTTGAACGATATATGCACGTACAAGTTGATTCACGCCTGGTGGCAATTCATCGCCATCTTCACGGTTGAATACTTTTACGTCTAAGATAATACCGCCACCACCGTGTGGTACACGTAGTGATGTATCACGTACTTCACGTGCTTTTTCACCGAAGATTGCATGTAATAGACGTTCTTCTGCTGTTAATTCCGTTACACCCTTAGGTGTTACTTTACCAACAAGTAGGTCTCCATCTTTTACTTCAGCACCAACGCGGATAATACCACGCTCGTCAAGGTTGCGTAATGCATCTTCCCCAACGTTCGGAATGTCACGTGTAATTTCTTCTGGTCCAAGCTTCGTATCACGAGCTTCTGATTCATATTCTTCAATATGAATAGAAGTGTACACATCATCTTTTACAAGGCGCTCACTCATAATGATCGCATCCTCATAGTTATAACCGTCCCAAGTCATGAAGCCAACAAGCACGTTACGTCCAAGTGCTAGTTCACCTAATTCCATAGAAGGACCATCCGCAAGGATTTCACCTTTTACAACTTCATTTCCAACACTTACGATTGGACGTTGGTTGTAGCAAGTTCCTTGGTTAGAACGAATGAATTTTTGCATTTTGTAGCGATCTAAGTCGCCTTTTACTGTTTGACCGTCAACTTCTACATAGCGACGTACCCAAACTTCACGTGCTTCTACGCGCTCAACAACACCAGGGTGTTTACAGATTACTGCAGCACCTGAGTCTTTTGCTGAAACGTACTCCATACCTGTACCTACAATCGGAGATTCCGGATTCATTAACGGAACCGCCTGACGTTGCATGTTCGCTCCCATAAGTGCGCGGTTAGAGTCATCGTTTTCTAAGAACGGAATACAAGCTGTCGCTGCCGACACTACTTGTTTTGGAGATACATCCATGTAGTCGATGCGTTCTTTATTTGTGACAATGTTTTCACCACGGAAACGAGCTACGATATCTTCACTAAGGAATTCTCCTTCTTCAGATAACTTCATATTCGCTTGGGCTACAACATAATTATCTTCTTCATCTGCCGTTAAATAATCAACCTGCCCTGTTACAAGACCAGTTTCTGGGTCAACACGACGGTATGGAGTTTCAATGAAACCAAACTCATTTACTTTCGCGAACGAAGATAATGAGTTAATCAAACCGATGTTTGGTCCCTCTGGTGTTTCAATCGGACACATACGACCATAGTGAGAGTAGTGAACGTCACGTACTTCAAAGCCTGCGCGCTCACGCGTTAAACCACCAGGTCCTAATGCAGATAGTCTTCGTTTGTGAGTTAACTCTGCTAATGGGTTTGTTTGGTCCATGAACTGAGATAACTGAGAACTTCCGAAGAACTCTTTAATAGATGCAATAACAGGACGAATATTAATTAGTGCCTGTGGTGTAATTGCATTCGTATCTTGGATCGACATTCTCTCACGAACAACACGTTCCATACGAGAAAGACCGATACGGAATTGATTTTGTAATAGTTCTCCAACAGAACGCAGACGACGGTTTCCTAAGTGGTCGATATCATCTGTATCTCCTACTTTATACAGTAGGTTGAAGAAGTAACTGATAGAAGCAAGGATATCGCCTGGTGTGATGTGTTTTACATCACGAGTAATATTTGCATTACCAATTACATTAATTACACGTTCGCCTTCTGACTCAGGAGCATAAATCTTAATAGATTGCAGCTCAACATCGCCTTCTACCACTCCACCCATTGGTTTCGCTGTTTTGAATCCAATGTTTTTCTCTAAGTAAGGTAAAATGCGATCAAGTGTACGACGATCTAAGATTGTGCCTTCCGCCGCTAAAATTTCACCAGTTTCTGGATCCACTAATGTTTCAGCTAAACGTTGGTTAAACAATCTGTTTTTAATGTGTAACTTCTTGTTGATCTTATAGCGACCTACATTTGCTAAATCGTAGCGCTTTGGATCGAAGAAACGAGACACAAGTAAGCTCTTTGCATTTTCTACTGTTGGTGGTTCACCAGGGCGTAGACGCTCATAAATTTCAAGCAATGCTTTTTCTGTGCTATCTGTGTTGTCTTTTTCTAATGTGTTGCTTAAGTATTCGTTATCACCTAAAAGCTCGGTGATTTCTTGATCAGAGCCAAACCCTAATGCGCGTAACAAAACAGTTACAGGAAGTTTACGCGTACGGTCAATACGCACATATACAACATCCTTAGCATCTGTCTCATACTCTAACCAAGCTCCGCGGTTTGGAATTACAGTAGCAGTAAAACCACGTTTTCCGTTTTTATCCACTTTGCCACTATAGTATACGCTTGGAGAGCGAACTAACTGGGAAACGATAACACGTTCTGCACCGTTAATTACGAATGTTCCAGTCTCTGTCATGAGTGGGAAATCTCCCATGAACACATCTTGTTCTTTTACTTCACCAGTTTCCTTGTTGATTAGACGCACTTTTACACGAAGTGGTGCTGCATACGTCACATCACGCTCTTTGCATTCGTCTACAGAGTATTTAGGTTCACCTAAGCTGTAGTCGATAAATTCAAGCGATAGATTTCCCGTAAAGTCTTCAATCGGAGAAATGTCTTGGAACATTTCTCGCAAACCCTCATCAAGAAACCACTGATAAGAAGAGGTTTGAATTTCGATAAGATTTGGTAACTCTAATACTTCACTAATACGGGCATAACTTCTTCGTTGGCGGTGGCGTCCGTATTGAACTAGTTGACCTGTCAACTGCTTCACCCCTCAAATCATGAGTATTATAAATGCACAAAAAAATTTGTGCAAAATCACAAATAAATACAACTACTGCTATTAGCGTAGTTTTTTTCTCTTAAAGATAAATACGTTGAGTCTTTCTACCTGCTCAAAAAAGAAAAATGGCTTCTAGAAGAAAACCATCATTCTGTTTCATAATCTGCTGATTTTACTATCTTTTCCAAGAGAAACAAAAATATACATCTTTCTCAACGCAGAAAATCATATATTGGCATTGTATAATGTTAACATAGCCAAAAATAACCGTCAACGTTTTTTTGATTTTATGATATAATATCCTTTTTTCTTTTCTACAACTTCGACTTCAGAAAATACTTCTTCTAGTTTCTTCAGTGCAGATGGTGCACCTTGCTTCTTTTGAATAACAATCCACAACTCTCCACCTGGAACTAAATACTCTACAGCCTTTTCTAAAATCTCATGCACGATATCTTTACCCGCACGAATTGGAGGATTAGATAGAATAGCAGCATACATACCATCTACATTTTCATAGACGCTACTTTGAAAAATGTGTACATTTCCAATTCTATTGTTAGCGGCATTTTCTTTCGCAAGCTCAAGTGCCCTTTCATTCACATCCACCATGTGAACTTTACGGTCTTGAAACTCTTTCGCCAACGATAAACCAATTGGTCCATATCCACAACCTACGTCTAATATATCACCTTTAATATCCGGCACTTGAAACGCTTCAATTAAAAGACGAGAACCAAAGTCCACTTCGTTTTTCGAGAACACCCCACGGTCAGATAAGAAAGTAAATTGAGATCCACGAAGCGCAAATTCCCATCGCTTACGATCACTTTTACTAGAAGGGTCGTTAGAAAAATAATGGTCTGCCATATGGCCACCTCTTTTCTTTACAGTTAAAAAAAAAGCTCGCATGAGAGCGAGCTTTTTTTAAAGCATCAAAAGTTAATTACTTAACTTCTACAGCAGCGCCAACTTCTTCAAGTTTAGCTTTGATTTCTTCAGCTTCTTCTTTAGCAGCAGCTTCTTTGATTACTTTTGGAGTGTTGTCAACTAATTCTTTAGCTTCTTTTAAGCCAAGACCAGTGATTTCACGAACAACTTTGATAACTTTGATTTTTTGTGCACCAGCGCTAGTTAGTTCCACATCAAATTCAGTTTTCTCAGCAGCAGCTTCTCCAGCGCCACCAGCAACAGCTACAGGAGCAGCAGCAGTTACGCCGAATTCTTCCTCGATAGCTTTTACTAAGTCGTTAAGTTCTAATACAGTCATAGATTTAACTGCTTCAATGATTTGTTCTTTAGTCATTGTAAATATCCTCCCTTAAATAGGTTTGTATTGTTTTATCGATAATACGTAATTATCTTTTAAAAAATTAAGCGCCTTGCTCTTCCTTTTGGTCTGCAACTGCTTTAGTAGCAAGTGCAAGGTTACGAATTGGAGCTTGAAGAACGCTAAGAAGCATAGAAAGTAAGCCTTCACGTGATGGAAGAGTAGCGATAGCTTTAACCTCATCAAGTGTTACAAGTTTACCTTCGATTACGCCCGCTTTAATTTCTAAAGCTTCATGATCTTTAGCGAAGTCGTTTAATACTTTCGCAGGAGCAACTACATCCTCGTTACTGAACGCGATTGCGTTTGGTCCTGTTAAGAATTCATTTAACTCAGCCATTTCAGCAGATTCTGCAGCACGACGAGTTAGAGAGTTTTTGTAAACTTTGAACTCAACGCCAGCTTCACGTAAGTTTTTACGTAATTCTGTTGCTTCAGAAACTGTTAAACCACGGTAGTCAACAACGATTGTAGATTTACTAGCGCGAAGTTTGTCCGCGATTTCAGTTACAACTTGTTGTTTAGTTTCGATTACTTTGCTCATGTTATTACACCTCCTGTAGATTATATAGAAGATGTACCGAAAGTGCACTAAAAACCTCCATGCCCAACTTGTAGACATGGAGGCATATAGTCACAGAAAAAAATTCCGTTTCGTATATTAACACCTAGGTAGGAAATTAAGTCTATTGACACCTACTGTCTACGGTACACTAATTAAATTCACAACATAAATGATTATATAAAAACTTCTTTATGAAGTCAACTTCCAAAATTTACGCTAATGTAGAAACGTCTACACGTACGCCAGGTCCCATTGTAGAAGCAACTGTTACGTTCTTCATGTAAGTACCTTTTGCAGCAGCTGGCTTAACTTTTTGTAAAGTGTCAGCGATTGTGCTGAAGTTTTCTACTAATTTAGCATCTTCGAAAGATACTTTACCGATTGGAACGTGGATGTTACCAGCTTTATCAACGCGGTATTCAACTTTACCAGCTTTGATTTCGTTAACAGCTTTAGTTACATCGAAAGTAACTGTTCCAGTTTTAGGGTTTGGCATTAAACCTTTAGGTCCTAATACGCGACCAAGTTTACCAACTTCACCCATCATGTCAGGAGTTGCTACTACTACATCAAAATCGAACCAACCTTGTTGGATTTTACCGATGTAATCAGCATCGCCTACGAAGTCAGCTCCAGCAGCTTCAGCTTCTTTAGCTTTTTCACCTTTAGCGAATACTAATACACGTTGTACTTTACCAGTACCGTGTGGAAGAACAACTGCACCACGGATTTGTTGGTCAGCTTTCTTAGGGTCAACACCTAAACGGAATGCTACTTCTACAGTTGCATCAAATTTAGCTGTGTTTGTTTTCTTTACTAATTCTACTGCTTCTGTTGCAGAGTAAGCAGTTGCACGATCAACAAGCTTTGCAGCTTCTACGTACTTTTTACCTCTTTTAGCCATTTTTATTTCCTCCTCGAATGTGGTTTTAGCGGAATAACCTCCCACGTTTACGCTTATTTTCAGGTATAACCTGAGGATGCGCGCCATCCATTTATTTAAAAACGATAATCATTTACGATAATAAAGGTTGCGAATTGGAATTCCAGACCCGCAACCTTTTTTAAAAACAAATCGAATTAGTCTTCGATAACGATGCCCATACTGCGTGCAGTACCTTCAACCATACGCATTGCAGCTTCTACGCTAGCAGCGTTTAGGTCAGGCATTTTAGTTTCAGCGATTTCGCGTACTTTATCACGCTTAACAGTTGCCACTTTATTACGGTTTGGTTCACCAGAACCAGACTCAATACCAGCTACTTTCTTAAGAAGAACAGCAGCAGGAGGAGTTTTAGTAATGAAAGTGAATGAACGGTCCTCAAATACCGTAATTTCAACAGGGATGATAAGACCAGCTTGATCTGCTGTACGAGCGTTAAACTCTTTACAGAAGCCCATGATGTTAACACCTGCTTGTCCTAATGCTGGACCAACTGGTGGAGCTGGGTTAGCTTTACCTGCAGGAATTTGAAGTTTTACCATTTTAATTACCTTTTTAGCCACGAGACACACCTCCTTAAGTCCGTGATGTGGTCAATTGGACAGTGATTTGCCCTCCCACGTCATATTTTATCTGTAAGGATAAAATCTTTCAAAAAACGTCTCCGATAACGAAGACGTACTGACTTAAAAGATATTATCACTTTTTACAAATCATTTCAAGTTTCATTTTATAATTTTTCAATTTGATGGAAGTCAAGTTCAACTGGAGTCTCGCGACCAAACATGTCCACAAGCACGCTAACCTTTTTCTTCTCTACATCAATTTCTTCGATAGCACCTGTATAATCTGCGAATGGTCCCTCATTTACACGTACTGTCTCATGAAGTTCAAAGTCGAAATCAACCACTTCGTTGTCCATTCCCATATGTTTCATAATGGTAACAACTTCCTCTTCTAATAGAGGTGATGGTTTAGATCCAGAACCAGAAGAACCAACGAACCCAGTTACACCTGGCGTGTTACGTACAACATACCAAGAGTCATCAGTCATGATTAATTCTACTAATACATAACCTGGGAACACTTTTCTTTTCATTAATTTTTCTTTACCGTTTTTCATTTCTACTTCTACTTCTTCCGGGACAACAACACGGAAAATTTTATCTTGCATACCCATTGATTCTACACGTTTCTCTAGGTTTGCTTTTACTTTATTTTCATATCCAGAATAAGTATGGACAACATACCAACTTTTTTCCATTCATTTAGGACGAGCGTCCTTCCCTCCCTGACGTACATTTTTTTGCGCAAATGAAAAAACCCGTTCACCGGGCTTTTACACAGTTCTTATAAATAACATTATATCATGGATAAGTGCTTCTTATTCAAGAATTAACCAAGAATTAACCGAATTAAAGAAGAAATGCCCATATCAACCACTGCGAAGAAAATCGCAAAGAAGACAACTGTAGCGATAACAGTCGCTGTTGAACGGAGTAATTCATCTTTTTTAGGCCAACTTACTTTTTTCATTTCGCGACCTACATCGCCGAAAAAGTTCGTTAAACGCATCTACGGGACCTCCAGTGTATTATTTCAATTATTTATTTTGTTTCCTTGTGAACTGTATGCTGATTGCATGTTTTACAGAATTTCTTTATTTCAAGTCGCTCTACCGAGCTCGTATCTTTCATCGTAGAGTAGTTTCGATTTTTACACTCTTCACATGAGAGTACAACTTTTTTCCTCATTAGTTACACCAACCTTGTAACATTATGTCCCTAAAAATGTATCATACAACAAAAGACAATGTCAATGACATGCCTTTTGTACTCTCTGCAAAAAGAAAACAGGTGATTTTTTACACCTGTAGCACTTGTTATGAATTTAAAGTGGTACTCTCTCTCATTTCCATATATCGTTCCAATTTCCGCTTCACCCTCTGTAAAGCATTATCAATAGATTTCACATGCCTATTTAACTGTTCCGAAATCTCTTGATAAGAACGACCGTCTAGATATAAAGAAAGCACTTTTCTTTCTAAATCGCTTAATAATTCAGATATTTTAGATTCTATGTCTGTATATTCTTCCTGACTTATAATCATTTCTTCAGGATCAGTTACCTTCGCTTCCGAAATAACATCTAATAACGTCCGATCAGATTCCTCATCATAAATCGGCTTATCTAAAGACACATATGAATTTAACGGAATATGTTTTTGCCTGGTTGCTGTTTTAATAGCGGTAATAATTTGTCGAGTGATACACAGTTCAGCAAATGCTTTGAATGAAGACAGCTTGTCCTCTTTATAATCACGAATCGCTTTAAACAATCCAATCATACCTTCTTGCACAATATCTTCTCGATCGGCACCCACTAAGAAATAAGATCTTGATTTCGCGCGAACAAAGTTCTTATATTTGTGAATCAAATATTCTAGAGCGTCAGTATTACCTTTTCGAACTAATTCAACGATTGCCTCATCCTCTAAATCACGAAATGTAACGTCGCCTACACTTACGAAGCCTGCTTCCACCTTGATCCCTCCGACCGCTATTTATTTAGCAATATTATACAGTAAAAAGATAAAGAGCGTCAATGCTTCAACGCTCTCCTCTTCTTAATTTTTCTAACTTTTCTGTAATATCTTTACTAAATATCTTTCGCATGGCAGGTTGTTTTTCTTTTGTGTCTTGTGTACGCCTTCTTACTTGTTGCTCCATCGCTTGTACTTCCAACTCTAATTCACGTGCAGATTTCCGAAGGGCACCTTGCGCAAATATAACCCATTGTTCCGTATAATCAGAAGTCGCAACATATATTTGCGTATTTATATTTCTAAGCTCAATCGCAAGTTGCTCTATCTTTTCATCCGCAGTTTGATTTTTCCTCGTGAATATGACTTCTACACGCGATTGTTTCATCTTTTTTTCAATACCTTGGACTGTATAAGCATCAAAGACTATCATTACCTTGGTACCTGTATAACCTTGGTAATCCGCCATCTTATCAATCAGTGCATCTCTTGATGATTGCAAATCTACATCCCGTAGTTTCTTCAAATCTCCCCAAGCTCCAATAATGTTGTAACCGTCAACGATTAAAATATCGTTCATTTTTTATTTACCAATTTCATTACGTTTACGATATACCTCATACATTAACAAACTTGCGGCTACTGAAGCATTTAAGGATGTAACTTTACCAACCATCGGTAAAGTGATTAGGAAATCACATTTTTCACCAATAATACGACTCATACCTTTTCCTTCACTTCCAATTACTAATCCAATTGGCATTTTACCATCTAAATTACGGTAATCCGTTTTCCCTTTTGCATCTGTACCAGCAATCCAAAGTCCACGTTCTTTTAATTCATCAATTGTACGAGATAAATTCGTTACGCGTGCAACAGGAATATATTCAATTGCTCCAGTAGATGCTTTCGCAACTGATGCTGTAAGTCCCACAGCTCTTCTTTTCGGAATAATAATTCCATGAGCTCCTGTTGCATCAGCAGTACGCATAATAGAACCTAGATTATGCGGGTCTTCAATTTCATCTAAAATTAAGAAGAACGGATCTTCATTACGCTTCTCTGCTACCTTGAATAGATCTTCTAGCTCAGCATATTGGTAGGCAGCCACTTGAGCAATTACTCCTTGATGGTTCCCCTCAACTAATTGATCTAACTTCTTTTTTGGTGCATGTTGTAAAATAATCTTATTTTCTTTCGCTAGTGCTAGTACAATTTGTACTTGTCCTTTGGCAGCACCTTCTGCAATCCAAATTTTATTAATATCTCTTCCTGATCGTAACGCTTCAATTACAGGGTTACGTCCGATAATATATTCACTACTCATGATGATGTGCTCCCTTCCTTTTCTTCTAAAACAGCAATTGCCTTATACACAATTTCGTCTAATCTTTCACGATTATTTAATAAGTGATGATAGCCAATTAGCGCTTCAAAGGCTGTACTATATCGATATGTTTGTACATCCGTATTTTTCGGAACAGTACCTGAGTTTGCATTACGCCCTCTTCTTAGTACCGCTTCTTCTTCCTCAGTTAAAAATGCTGTCTCTAATAAATGATAAACAACTTTTGCCTGTGCTTTTGCCGAAACGAAGCTCGTCCCTAATCTATGCAATTGATTAGGACGAACTTTCCCTTTTTGAAGTAGGTGATAGCGGATATATTGTTCATATACCGCATCACCCATATATGCTAACGCTAAGCTGTTTAATTGCTTTGCATCGATCATTCTTATCCTCTTTTCCATCTTGTACCTTGAGCGGTATCTTCTAGAATAATATTACGGTCTTTTAAATCATCGCGAATTTTATCTGATAATGCAAAATCACGATTTTTACGAGCTTCAATGCGTTTTTGAATAAGTGCCTCAATTTCTTCATCAAGTAACTCGTCTTGCGCTAATTCTAACCCTAGAATATCAAATAACGTTTCAAGTTGTTTTACATATGCTTCAATTACCACTTTAGACGTATGCTCTTCCAGTAAATATTGATTTGCATGATTTGCTACATTATATAATTCAGTGATTGCATTAGCAGTGTTGAAGTCATCATTCATCGCTTCTTCAAATGCAGTCTGGAATTTTTCCAGCTCAGCTAACCACTTCTCATTATGATCTGTTAAATCCGTACTACTTTCCATACGGTGTTTTAAGTTACCATAAGCCGTTTTAATTCTTTCCAGCCCGTTATTTGTGCTTTGTAATAACTCTTCACTAAAATTAATTGGGTGACGGTAATGTACTGATAGCATAAAGAATCTAATTAACTGCGGATCATATTGCTTAATGATATCGTGAACCAAAATGAAGTTCCCAAGTGACTTAGACATCTTCTCATTATTAATATTAATATATCCATTGTGCATCCAATAACGTGCAAATGTTTTTCCTGTTAACGCCTCAGACTGCGCGATTTCATTCTCATGATGAGGAAATGCCAAGTCTTGGCCACCAGCGTGAATATCGATGGTATCTCCTAAGTATTTACGCGCCATTGCCGAGCATTCAATATGCCAGCCTGGACGACCTTTACCCCAAGGGCTTTCCCAGAAGATTTCTCCTTCTTTCGCAGCTTTCCATAAAGCAAAATCAAGGGGGTCTTGTTTCTTTTCTCCTACTTCAATACGCGCACCATGACGTAAGTCTGCGATTGGTTGATGCGATAATTTACCGTACCCTTCGAATTCCTTCGTTCTAAAGTACACATCACCTTCTGATTCATATGCATATCCTTTATTCACAAGTTCTTGAATAAATTCAATAATGATATCCATATTTTCCGTTACACGAGGATGAACTGTTGCATGTTTGCAACCTAGTGCTGTTACATCTTCAAAGTATGCTTCAACGAAACGGTCAGCAATTGTCGGCACATCTTCACCTAATTCATTTGCTGCTTTAATTAATTTATCATCTACGTCAGTAAAGTTAGATACGTACTGCACATCATACCCTTTATATTCTAAATAACGGCGTACCGTATCAAATACCATAGGTGGTCTTGCATTCCCAATGTGAATATAGTTATAAACTGTAGGTCCACATACATACATCTTTACCTTATTTTCTTCTAATGGAGTAAACTCTTCCTTTTGACGTGTTAACGTATTATAAATGTGAATAGTCATTTTTATCCTTCCTTTCTACCTTTACTTCAAGTTGTTTTTTCAATTTATCAAGTTCTACTTCCATGACCTTTAATTTATCAAAAATTGGGTCTGGAAGGTCAGAATGGTTTAATTCTTGACCGATCTTTACTCCATTTTGAATAACGACTCGGCCAGGTATACCTACAACTGTAGAATGTGCAGGGACTTCTTTTAATACGACAGACCCTGCTCCAATTTTAGAATTCTCTCCAACTGTAATAGAACCTAGTACTTTAGCACCCGTTGCAATTAATACATTATCCTGAATTGTAGGGTGCCTCTTTCCCTTTTCTTTACCTGTACCACCTAATGTAACTCCTTGATAGATCGTTACATTATCACCAATTTCACACGTTTCTCCAATTACAACCCCCATTCCATGGTCTATGAAAAAACGACGACCAATTGTTGCTCCTGGATGAATCTCAATGCCAGTAAAGAAACGACTAACCTGCGAGATCCAACGTGCAATAAAGAAGAAATTCTTTTTATAAAAAGCATGTGCAATTCGATGAGCCCAAACTGCATGTAATCCAGAGTAAGTCAAAATGACTTCGAAATAACTTCTTGCCGCTGGATCCTGTTCAAAAACGACTTCAATATCTTCCCGAAGCCTCTTAAACATCGACGTTCCCTCCCCTTTATGGGATGCTTTTTCGAGCGAACTAACTCCCTTAACTCCCTATTTATCCCCCTAAATCTGTATGCACGGGGATAAAACTTATACTCATACCCATTTTTACGATATAAAAAAAGACGCCTCTGTCATATTGACAGAGACGCCTTATAAGCGCGGTTCCACTCTGTTTAGGCTAAAGAAGCCTCAAACTCATCTCTGATAACGGTGTACACCGCTTCTGCTTACTTTACGCCCTAAGACGTTTCGCAAAACGATTTGCTGTTCAGCAGAAGACTCGAAGGGGCATTTCAAAAATCCGCTTATAAACCACTTCCAGCCTAAAGGTGGTTCTCTCTGTAAAAAGCCTGATTTTCTACTTCTCCTTCTCGTCGCTTTTCCTTATTAGGTTTTAAGTATACTTATTATATTTCTAAACCTAGAAAATGTTAACCAATTACTTTTTGAAGACGATTTAAAACTTTCTCTTTTCCAAGAAGTACAATAGCATTAGGAAGTTCTGGGCCATGTGTTTGACCAGTAGTTGCAACACGGATTGGCATAAATAAGTTTTTACCTTTATGACCTGTTTCCTTTTGGACCGCTTTAATAGCCGCCTTAATTGCTGCTGGTTCCATCGCTTCTAGTGCTTCTACTTGACCGGCAAATGCACGAAGTACTTCTGGTACTTGTTCACCTTTTAATACTTCTTGTCCTTCTTCTTCATAATCAACATGATCTTTGAAGAACATTTCAGAAAGCTCTACAATTTCAGCTCCAAAACTCATTTGTTCATGATATAACGCAATTACATCACGAATCCAAGCTTGTTCTTGTTCACTTAAAGTTTCACCTATACGTCCAGCTTTCACTAGATGCGGTAAGCTTAATTCTACCACCGTATCTAAATCTTGCTTTTTCATATATTGGTTGTTCATCCATTTTAGTTTTTGAGAATCAAATAATGCAGGTGATTTTGATAAACGAGCTGCATCGAACATTTTGATAAACTCTTCTTGAGAGAAGATTTCTTCTTCTCCTACTGGCGACCAACCTAGTAGTGCAATAAAGTTAAAGATTGCTTCTGGAAGATATCCAAGCTCTTTATATTGCTCAATAAATTGAATAATAGATTCATCACGCTTACTTAATTTTTTACGGCTTTCATTTACAATTAAAGTCATATGACCGAATTGCGGAATATCCCAACCGAAAGCTTCATAAATCATCATTTGTTTTGGCGTGTTTGAAATATGATCATCACCACGAAGTACGTGTGTAATTTCCATTAAGTGATCATCTACTGCTACCGCAAAGTTATAAGTTGGAATTCCATCTTTTTTCACGATAACGAAATCACCGAAATCATTTGAATGGAATGCAACTTCATCTTTTACAATATCTTTAAATGTGTAATCACGGTCAGCTGGTACACGGAAACGAATACTCGGAATACGTCCCTCAGCTTCAAATTCTTTCACTTGTGCTTCAGTTAAATCACGGTGGTTACCTGCGTAACGAGGTGTTTCACCACGAGCGATTTGCCCTTCGCGTTCCGCTTCTAGCTCTTCTTCTGTCATATAACATTTGTAAGCTAAACCACGCTCTAATAAATCTTCATATAATTTTTTATACATATCTAAACGCTCTGTTTGACGATATGGTCCAAATTCACCACCAACATCAACACCTTCATCCCAGTCCATACCGAGCCATTTCAAGTATTTTAATTGGCTTTCTTCTCCACCAGCAACATTACGTTTTACATCAGTATCTTCAATACGAATAATAAACTTACCATCTTGATGACGAGCAAATAAATAATTAAATAATGCCGTACGCGCATTTCCGATATGTAAGTGTCCTGTTGGACTTGGCGCATAGCGCACTCTCACTTGCTTTTCCATAATTGGTACACCTTCCATTCTTAATGTCAACACATTCTATAATTGTACACCAAAAAAATGTGATTATCCATCTTACGAATTAAAAACCATTATTTTTTCTGTAATAAAACAACTGCTTGAGAAGCAATTCCTTCTTCCCTACCTGTAAATCCTAATTTTTCTGTTGTCGTTGCCTTTACATTGATATTATCAATAGACGTTTCTAATAGTTCGCTAATGCGTTTACGCATACTTTCAATATGTGGTGCCATTTTCGGCTTTTGGGCGATAATTGTACAATCTAGGTTCCCTAGCTCATAACCTTGTTCACGTACAAATTCCCAAACCTTCTGTAACAACACAGCTGAATCCGCGTCTTTAAAGGCAGGGTCTGTATCAGGGAAATGTTTTCCAATATCACCTGCCGCAATTGCACCTAAACATGCGTCTGCGATCGTATGTAATAATACATCTGCATCCGAGTGACCGATCAATCCTTTCTCATGAGGAATTGTAATTCCACCGATAATTAACGGTCTACCTTCCGCAAATTCATGTACGTCAAAACCTTGTCCAATTCGAAACATTCTTTACATCCTCCTCAAACTAAACTACTGAGCTTTATGACTCTATATTATATCGCTATCCCTATAAAGAAAAGCCCGGCCTTTGCCGAGCTTTTCTTCGCTATAATCATTGCTATCATTTCTTTTGAATGTGAAGAAAGCTTTCAGCAATTAGTAAATCCTCTGGAGTCGTCACTTTAATATTATAGTAACTCCCCTCTACTACACCTACTTGCTTCCCAATACGTTCCACGAGACTTGCATCATCTGTACCAAGGAAACAACTCTGCTTCGCACTTCTATGTGCTTCTAGCAAAAGAGAAACAGAGAAACCTTGTGGTGTTTGTACAGCTTTAAGCTGAGATCTTTCTACCGTTTCGACAACAACATCCTGCTGTACTTTCTTAACGGTATCTTTCACTGGCACCGCACAAATGGAAGCTCCATATTTTTCTGCTGCAGTTAATACATCTTGGATCACTTTATTTGTTACGAACGGGCGCGCACCGTCATGTACAAGAACATACTTAACATCACTCGTATGCTGAATTGCGTTATACACACTATCTTGTCTTTCGGCTCCACCCTGAATAAATTGTACCGGCTTTTCAACCGGATACTTCTGCATTAGCTCTTCAAAATATGGGCGCTCTTCTTCGTTAATTGCCATGATAATATTTTTACATTCTTTATCCTTTTCAAAAGCACGTAACGTATGCACAATAATCGGTACTTCATTAATAAGTAAAAACAACTTATTTTTGCCAGCACCCATTCGCTTTCCTTGACCAGCTGCTGGAATAATTAATGTATACATATTAATAATCCTCTACTTATAATGCTTTTTCTAATAATTTACGTTTGGCGAAAATCATACGACCAGCTGATGTTTGTAACACACTCGTAACAAGTACATTGAGTTGCGAACCTACGTATTCTCTACCATCTTCTACTACAATCATCGTGCCATCATCTAAATATGCAACACCTTGATTTTGTTCTTTTCCATCTTTTACAACATAAACGCTTAGTTCTTCACCTGGGAGTACAACAGGTTTAATTGCATTAGCTAAATCGTTAATGTTTAACACCGTTACCCCTTGTAATTCAGAGACTTTATTTAAGTTAAAATCATTTGTTACTACCGTTCCACCAGTGATTTTCGCCAACTTTACAAGCTTGCTATCCACTTCTTGAATATCATCGAAATCACCTTCATAAATTTCTACCGGAATCGGCATCTCTTTTTGAATACGATTTAAAATGTCTAATCCTCTACGACCACGATTACGCTTTAAAGCATCAGACGAATCAGCAATGTGCTGAAGTTCTTCTAACACGAATTGTGGAATCACAATTGTTCCTTCTAAAAACTTTGTTTGGCAAATATCAGCAATACGTCCATCGATAATTACACTCGTATCGAGAATTTTCCAATGAGTTGTAGATTCTTCTACCTCAGTTTCAGTTTCTTCATGCTCGCTATTATTATTTTTCTTCTTCCCACGTTGTGGTAATGTAAATAATCCTAGCAATTCATTCCTCTTTTTAAACCCTACTTGGAATCCTAAATATCCAAGTAAAAGAGTAAAGAAAACTTGCAACACTGTACTAATAACTGGAATTGTAAATTCACGAATTGGTATTAAAATTAAATATGCAACAATAAGACCAGAGATTAATCCTAATGTACCAAATAAAACATCTGCTACAGGCGCCTTTACAAGAGCCTCTTCAATATGCTTAATAAGTTGAACGATATAATCTACAAGCCAAAATGTTGTTAAAAATAAAATAATTGCACCAATAATTGCTCGAACATATGATCCTTCCAATAAAGGAACGGCACCGATGTCTAATACATTAATAACTTTTGGGATTAAGTAAATCCCTAACGCTCCACCAATTACTAGAAAGAAGAGCTGTACAATCCGTTTTAACATCCAACCACCTCCTACTCATTATTAACCATTGTTTCGCTAATCAAAACGCCGAATGCAAAAGCGGACGTGTTTTTTTATAAATAGTTTTATTTACCAATATATCATATCATATACCAAAAGTGTTCTAGTGTCGTTATATTATGGAATCAATGTAATATTCTTAATTGTGTCTACTCATATAGAGATGCTCTTGAATTCTTTTTAGGCCTTCTCGTATTTTCTTCGCCCTGACTTCCCCAATTCCTTCCACATCATCTAATTCATTAATAGTTGCCCGACAAACACCTTGCAAAGTTTTAAATCTGTTAATTAAATTTTCAATGATAAGTGGTGGAACACGTGAAATTTTGCTGGTGATTCGGTATCCTCTCGGTGTCACACTTTCTTCTAAACTCGTTTGTCCTGGATATCCAAGTAATTTAACTAAATCACTATCCTCTAGAAGTTGTGTATTTGCAAGTTCTTGTAACCTTTTCAAAATTTGATGATGGTCTTGTGTTTTTTCTTGATGGTAATCCTTTATTAATAGCGCTGCTTCTGCTTCTAAATCAGCTAGTAGTTCAGTAAGTTGTAAACGAATTAACCTACCTTCTGTTCCTAGTTCATGAATATAGCTCAATATTTCATTTTTAATACGTAGTACCATTTCAACACTATGTAAAACATGAACCACCTCGGACATTGTAACAACCTCTTCAAATTCTAGAATACCCAAATTCGTAATCCCATCATTCCATACGGCTTTATATTTTTCTAACGTTTGAATAGCTTGATTTGCCTTTGTTAAAATAACACCTATATCTTTTAGTGTATAACGTAAATTCCCTTGATATAGTGTAATTACGTTACGTCTTTGTGAAATAGCCACAACAAGGCTACCTGTCTGCTTTGCTACACGCTCTGCCGTTCGGTGACGCATTCCCGTTTCAATAGAATCAATAGATGCCTCTGGAACTAATTGTGCGTTCGCAATTAAAATTTTACTTCCCGTTTCATTTAAAATAAGCGCCCCGTCCATTTTTGCTAACTCGTATAAACTAGCAGGAGAGAATGCACAATTAATATGAAAACCTCCATCAACAATACTTTTAATCTGCTCGTTATATCCAAGAACAATTAATCCCCCTGTTTGTGCGCGAAGCACATTATCTATCCCTTCGCGCAGTGGTGTTCCCGGAGCCACGAGCTGTAAAATATTAATCATACTTTTGACACGTTGCTTGTTTTCTTCCATAGCCTAGCCTCCTAATGTCAAACGAAGCGCTTCCCCTAAATTAGATACACCTACTACCTCAATCCCATCCGGAATTGTCCATCCTCCCAAATTTTTTCTAGGAATAATAGCACGTTGAAATCCTAATTTAGCCGCTTCTTGTACACGTTGTTCAATTCTTGATACTCTTCTTATTTCTCCAGTTAATCCGACTTCTCCTATTACTGCATCGGTTGGTGCCGTAGATTTATCTCTAAAACTTGAAGCTATACTTAAAGCCACCGCTAAATCAATTGCTGGTTCATCTAATTTCAAACCACCCGCCACTTTTAAATATGCGTCTTGATTTTGCAATAATAAACCTGTTCTTTTTTCTAGCACCGCCATAATAAGAGATACACGGTTATGATCAATTCCCGTTGCCATTCTTCGAGGGTTTCCAAAACTAGTAGGGGAGATTAATGCTTGTATTTCTACTAACACTGGTCTTGTTCCTTCCATTGAGGCTACCACGGTTGATCCTGCAACCCCAACAGGTCTTTCCTCAAGGAAAATTTCAGACGGGTTTAAGACTTCCGCAAGGCCAAGTTCTTTCATTTCAAAAATACCCATTTCATTCGTAGAACCAAAACGATTCTTAACAGCTCGCAAAATACGATATGTATGATGACGGTCTCCTTCAAAGTAAAGAACTGCGTCGACCATATGTTCTAACATACGTGGTCCTGCAATTGCACCTTCTTTTGTCACGTGTCCGACGATAAAAATAGGGATTCCTTTCGTTTTTGCAAGTTTCATTAACTCTGCTGTACATTCACGTACTTGTGCCACACTTCCTGGTGCTGACGTTACCTCTGGTAAATGTATCGTTTGAATGGAATCAATAACAACAAAGGCCGGATTCATCTCTTCAATGTGTGTTGCAATTCGCTGCAAATCCGTCTCTGCTACAACAAATAAATTACTACCCTTTACATCTAAACGATCTGCACGAAGTTTTATCTGCTTTGCTGACTCCTCACCCGATATGTAGAGTACATCATATGAAGAATCTGCTAATTGCGATGAAATCTGTAATAACAACGTTGATTTTCCAATCCCAGGGTCCCCGCCGATAAGTACTAAAGATCCATCTACGATTCCACCACCAAGTACACGGTTAAATTCTTGAAATTTTGTTTCAATACGCGCCTCAGACTTTGTTTCTACTTCTGTAAGACGTCTTGGTTTTGTTACTTCTGTTTGAATTGCATTGGCATAATTAAGGCGCCTTGATGATACAACCGGTTCCATCTCTTCAACAAGCGTATTCCATTGACCACATCCGGGGCACTTCCCCATATATTTCGGTGACTGATAACCACACTCTTGACATGTGAATTTTGTTTTCTTTTTAGCCATATCGTTTTATATTTCACTTCACTTTCATCTATAAACAATTTATCCTTCTCGTACAAGAAAGAGGGCTATCTCGTAGCCCTCTTAGTTTGTCTATACTTATTTTACCTTTTCAGCACTATGAATGACAAATGATTCTCCTTCAACATCAAAGATAACTTTTTGTCCTTTCTCAATAGCACCTTTTAAAAGTTCTTCCGATAGTCTATCTTCTACATGTTTCTGAATTGCTCTACGAAGCGGGCGAGCACCGTACTCTCGGTCAAATCCTTTATCAGCAATGGCTGAAATCGCTCCTTCTGTTAAATGCAATTCAATCTCTTGCTCTTTTAAGCGATTCACTAACTGATTCACCATAAGTGTTACAATCTCTTGAATATGTTTTTTCTCAAGCATATGGAACACGATAATTTCATCAATACGGTTTAAGAATTCTGGACGAAATGCTTTTTTCAGTTCATCCATTACTTTACCTTTCATATCTGAATAATCGCGGCTCTCATCTTGTACGTTAAATCCAAGATGTTTATTACGTTTTAACGCGTCTGCACCAACGTTAGATGTCATAATAACAATTGTATTACGGAAATCAACCGTACGCCCTTTAGAATCCGTTAAGCGACCATCTTCTAATACTTGTAGTAAAATGTTAAACACATCCGGATGAGCTTTCTCTACTTCATCTAATAGAACAACTGAATATGGCTTACGGCGAACCTTTTCCGTTAATTGTCCACCTTCTTCATATCCAACATATCCTGGAGGAGATCCAACTAAACGAGAGGTAGAATGCTTCTCCATGTACTCAGACATATCGATGCGAATCATTGCATCCTCATCACCGAACATAGATTCTGCTAACGCTCTTGCTAGCTCAGTCTTACCTACACCTGTTGGTCCTAAGAAAATAAATGAACCAATCGGACGTTTCGGATCTTTCAATCCTGCTCTAGCACGACGAACAGCTTTCGCTACAGCTACTACTGCTTCATCTTGACCAATAACACGATCGTGAAGAATGGATTCTAAGTTTAATAATTTATCAGTCTCTGTTTGTGCAAGTTTAGAAACTGGAATACGCGTCCATGTAGATACGACATTTGCAATATCTTCTACTGTTACTTCTGAGTTTTCTTGTCCTTGTTTCTCTTTCCACTGACGCTTTGTATCTTCTAACTTCTCACGCAAGCGTTGTTCCATATCACGTAAGGAAGCAGCTTTTTCAAATTCTTGACTTTGTACAGCTGCATCTTTTTCTTTTCTAATTTCCTCAAGCTTCACTTCAAGCTCTTTTAAATTTGGTGGTGTTGTATAAGAGCGTAAGCGAACCTTAGAAGCAGCTTCATCAATTAAATCAATTGCTTTATCTGGTAAGAAACGATCTGTAATATAACGATCTGAAAGCTTTACAGCTGCATCAATTGCATCATCTGTAATAGATACGCGGTGATGTGCCTCATAGCGATCACGTAAACCTTTCAAGATTTGAGTTGATTCGTCTAAACTTGGCTCATCAACGTGAATTGGTTGGAAACGTCTCTCTAAAGCCGCGTCTTTTTCAATATATTTGCGATATTCATCTAACGTTGTCGCCCCAATACATTGTAACTCCCCGCGAGCTAAAGATGGTTTTAAAATGTTCGATGCATCAATGGCACCTTCTGCTCCACCTGCACCAATTAATGTATGAAGTTCATCAATAAATAGAATAATATTTCCTGCCTGACGGATTTCATCCATTACTTTCTTCAAACGATCTTCAAATTCACCACGATATTTCGTTCCAGCTACCACTGTACCCATATCTAGTGTCATAACACGCTTATCTCTTAAAGTTTCAGGAACTTCATTATTTACGATTTGTTGTGCTAATCCTTCTGCAATCGCCGTTTTACCTACACCAGGCTCTCCAATTAATACAGGATTGTTTTTTGTTCTACGGCTTAACACTTCAATTACACGTTGAATTTCTTTACCACGCCCAATAACAGGGTCTAAACGATTTTCACGTGCAACAACTGTTAAATCACGTGCTAAGCTATCCAGTGTTGGTGTATTTGCATTTGTTGAAGAACCACCTTGGTGACCTGAGCTTGCTTCATTGCTTCCAAGAAGTTGCAATACTTGTTGTCTTGCCTTATTTAGGCTAACACCTAAGTTATTTAAAACACGTGCTGCTACACCTTCACCTTCACGGATTAAACCAAGTAAGATATGTTCTGTTCCAACGTAAGAATGACCTAATTTACGAGCTTCATCCATAGACAACTCAATAACCTTTTTAGCACGCGGTGTATAATGTACCGTTTGAGAAGCTTCTGTTCCGCGTCCAATTAACGCTTCTACTTCTTTTTGAACTTTCTCTGGACTTAATCCTAGAGCAATCAACGCTTTTGCTGCAATTCCTTCCCCTTCGCGTACAAGCCCAAGTAAAATATGTTCTGTTCCAATATTATTATGCCCAATGCGAATTGCTTCCTCTTGAGATAAAGCTAATACTTTCTGTGCTCTTTCTGTAAATCTTCCAAACATCATAGAAATCGCCTCCTACTTGCGCTTAGTTTTTTTCAATACGTAATCGCTCACGGATTAAGGTTGCTCTTCGATAATCTCTTTCTTCTGGTCCTAAAGGTCCTCCTGCATATTGTTGTAAAATGCCTGGTTGTGTAAGGACCATTAGCTCAGTCAAAATATTTCTCGATACACCTTTTATATATCCTAAATCAATACCAAGTCGTACATCTGATAAGCAAGTGGCCGCTTCCGCAGATTGAATTAACCGACTGTTTGCTAGTATGCCATAAGAGCGATAAACTTTATCTTCAAGCTCAATACTTGAATTTTGTACAATTAATTCTCTAGCCATTTTTTCTTGCTGTATGATTTGTTGAATGACACTCTTTAAATCTGCAATAATATCTTCTTCAGATTTTCCTAGCGTCATTTGATTTGACACTTGAAATATATTACCTAACGCTTCGCTACCTTCACCGTATATTCCTCTTACTACTAACCCTAATTTCTGAATTACTTGTATAATACGGCTAATTCTTTTCGTTAAAACGAGTCCCGGTAAGTGAATCATTACAGAAGCTCTTAATCCAGTACCAACGTTAGTAGGGCAACTCGTAATATATCCAAGTGATTCATCAAAAGCATATTCAACCTCTTCCTCTATCCAATTATCTATTTGATTGGCACTTTGAAGAGCCTCTGATAATTGCAATCCTGAAAACAAACACTGAATCCGAATATGGTCTTCTTCATTAAGCATAACACTAATATGTTCGCTTTCTGACAATAGACATGCTCCATACTCAGTTCCTGCAAGGCTGGGACTAATTAAGTGCTTTTCAACTAATACTCTCCTTTGAAGAGGTGTTAATTCATTCATTTTTAATAGTTCAAACTCTCCAAAAGGTTCTACCGTTTTATTTATAAATTCCTTTTTAAATAATTCATGAATCTGTTTAGCTTCTTCTTCGCTTTGCATAGTAGAGAATTGATATTTTTTAAAATTACGAGCCAAACGAATTCGACTGCTTAAAACAATATCAGAATCAGGGCCATCCCCCTTCATCCATGGACTAATCGCTTCATTCATAATTTTGTCCAGTGACATAGAACTATTCCCCCTCTCTATGCTCACTAAGCTGATTTTCAAGACCTCGAATTTTATCCCTTACTTCAGCAGCTTTCTCAAACTCCTCATTCTGTACACATTGTTTCAGAATGAGTTTTAGTTCATCTAATTCTTTCTTTAAGTGAATATTTCCTTCTATACGTTCCGGAATTTTTCCACAATGATCTGTATGTCCACCGTGAAGACGTTTTAATAATGGCTTTAAATGTTCCTTAAATGTATCGTAACAAGAAGCACATCCAAAGCGTCCCACCTTTGTAAATTGTTCATATGTCATCTTACAATCCGGGCATCTTAATATACTTGTATTCGAAAACCCGTTTTTTCCTTCTTCAAACATTGTTGATTCACCGTGTAATAACCCAGCAAATAAATCATGAAATGAAAAGTTAGACTGCGAAGATTGAAAGAAAGACGTATAGCCACTTTGTTCTGCACATTGCTCACAAAGATGAACTTCCGCCTTCTTCTCGTTGATTACTTTTGTATAGTGTAAAGTTGCTGGTCTTATATTACAGTTTTGACAAGTCATCACTATCCCCACCTTTATAACAGGAACGATCTATCTCATAGTACTTTTCATACATTACTAGATGGTTCACTTTCCTTTATTCGTTTAAATAAAAGTGCGTGTTCTTTTTTCAAAACCTCTACAATATTTAACTGCCTTATCTCTTAGTTATTATTCTTTTACAACAGCTATATTTATTTATATTTCAGTGTTCTTAACATTGCGCATAATATTCGAGCCCTAAGTTCATCTCGAGAAGGAACATCCATTGATAATACAGAACGATCTAGTACACTTAGCATAAGTTTAGCTTCACGATTTGTTATGATTCCCTCTTCT
This sequence comes from Bacillus thuringiensis, assembly GCF_001455345.1. GTDB lineage: Bacteria > Bacillota > Bacilli > Bacillales > Bacillaceae_G > Bacillus_A > Bacillus_A thuringiensis_N. The sequence continues at coordinate 73,598 of NZ_CP013274.1, read as the reverse complement.
ATTAAACGTATAATCATACTCTCTGCATTCCCTTGTGCAATACTATGATCAATCATATGAAGCATTTGATCAATAATGTCTATATCATCATGCAGTTTGACTTTTATAATGCGAATGTAACCTCCTCCACCACGTTTACTTTCTACTACAAATCCTCTTTCTAACGTAAAACGGGTATTGATTACATAATTGATTTGAGATGGTACGCACTCGAATCGATCCGCAATCTCATTTCTTTTGATTTCAATCACATTATTATTACTTAAGTCAATAACTTGCTTTAGATATTGCTCAATGATATCAGATATATTTCTCATTTATCCGCCACCTTTATTGACTTTGACTATCTTTGACTTTAATTATATACGTATTAATAAAATTTGCAACTCTTTTGCTTATTCACTATCCTAGCCACGTTCCCTTGTATTTAATCAAAATAATTATTATTTAAACACATTTTTTAATTACTATGGATTATAAAAGAAAACACGAAAAAACACGAGTCATTTGACTCGTGCTTAGTTGCTTGGCGACGTCCTACTCTCACAGGGACAAGGTCCCAACTACCATCGGCGCTAGAGAGCTTAACTTCCGTGTTCGGTATGGGAACGGGTGTGACCTCTCTGCCATCATCACCAAACTATGAAGGCATATTCCTTCAAAACTAGATAACATTTGCTACATATTATATGGTTAAGTCCTCGATCTATTAGTATTCGTCAGCTCCACATGTCACCATGCTTCCACCTCGAACCTATCAACCTGATCATCTTTCAGGGATCTTACTAGCTTACGCTATGGGAAATCTCATCTTGAGGGGGGCTTCATGCTTAGATGCTTTCAGCACTTATCCCTTCCGCACATAGCTACCCAGCTATGCCCTTGGCAGAACAACTGGTACACCAGCGGTGCGTCCATCCCGGTCCTCTCGTACTAAGGACAGCTCCTCTCAAATTTCCTACGCCCACGACGGATAGGGACCGAACTGTCTCACGACGTTCTGAACCCAGCTCGCGTACCGCTTTAATGGGCGAACAGCCCAACCCTTGGGACCGACTACAGCCCCAGGATGCGATGAGCCGACATCGAGGTGCCAAA
>NZ_CP013274.1:17500-67500 GCF_001455345.1 Bacillus thuringiensis | reverse complement strand
CAACTTCCATTGTATCCTTAATTTCTACATTATGTTCTTTTGCAAGTTCACGCGCTTCTTCTACACTCATTGGATTCCAGAAATCTGCTCCAGAATGTTCCTTAATTGCATCTACCATATGAAGACGCGTCCATTCTGGTTCTAAATTAATTTCATAATCACCATATTGGATTGTTGTTGTACCTAGTACTTGCTTCGCAATATGAGCAACCATATTTTCTGTTAGTTTCATAATATCTTTATAGTCAGCATACGCTTCATATAATTCAATCATCGTAAACTCAGGGTTATGACGAGTTGATACACCCTCATTACGGAATACACGACCAATTTCATAAACTTTTTCTAATCCACCTACAATAAGGCGTTTTAAATGAAGTTCAATTGCGATACGCATATATAATTCCATATCTAACGCATTATGGTGCGTAATGAAAGGACGTGCAGAAGCTCCACCTGCAATTGCATGCATCATAGGTGTTTCCACTTCAAGATAACCGTTATCATCTAAGTATCTTCTCATTTCACGAATGATCTTACTGCGAGTAACGAATGTTTCACGGCTTTCCATACTTGTAATTAAGTCTAAGTAACGTTGACGGTAGCGTTGTTCAACATCTTTTAATCCATGATATTTATCCGGTAATGGACGAAGAGATTTCGTTAATAGCGTAAAACCTGTTGCTTTCACTGAAAGTTCTCCAACGTTCGTTTTGAACACTTTACCTTCAATACCTACTAAGTCACCTAAATCTGCTGTTTTAAATAATTCATACTCTTCATCCCCAACAGCATCTTTACGAACATAAATTTGAACTTGTCCATGTAGATCTTGAATATGTGCAAATCCAGCTTTTCCTTTACCGCGTTTTGTCATAATACGACCAGCGATAGAAACAGAGATTTCTTTCTCTTCTAATTCTTCTTTAGAAAACTCTCCATATAAGCTTAATAAGTCATTTGTTGCATTTGTACGTTCAAATCGTTTACCGAACGGATCGATTCCTTGCTCACGTAAGTTATGTAGCTTTTCACGACGAACAAGCAATTGGTCGTTTAATTCTTCGTGGTTCATGTTATCCATGGTATTGATATCACTCCAGCTCTATTAATTTTTACAATATATACAGTATAGCATTTTCTACTCAACTAGAAAAACTGCCAGCAACTAACTGGCAGTTCTTCTTTCTTTCACGTAATTATAGGAAGTGTATAGAAGAATGTCAATCTTCCCTATCTATTATTAACCAACGTGAATTGTTTGTTGTTTTGCCTCTATTTCTTCTACAAATACACCTAATACATTCGCAAGGTCTTCACGCGTATTACAAGCATTGATACCATTACGTACAGTTGCATTACCACGAATACCTTTTAAATACCAAGCTGCATGCTTTCTCATCTCTCTTACAGCGACATTTTCGTTCTTTAAATCGATAAGACGATCTAGATGCAACATACATACGTCAATTTTCTCACGCACTGTCGGTTCCGGCATTAGTTCACCTGTCTCTAAATACTTTACCGTACGATAAATCATCCACGGGTCTCCAAGGGCAGCGCGGCCAATCATAACACCATCTACACCAATTTCATCAAGCATACGCTTTGCATCTTGTGGCGTTGCGACATCACCATTTCCGATAACCGGGATGTTTACAGCTTGCTTTACTTGTTTAATAATATCCCAATCTGCTTTTCCCTCATACATTTGTACTCGTGTACGTCCATGAACTGCTACTGCTTGTCCACCAGCACGCTCAACAGCTTTCGCGTTCTCGATTGCGAAAATATGGTCCTCATCCCAACCAATACGCATTTTAACTGTAACCGGCTTTTCTACAGCATCTACAACTGCCGCTACCATTTCATATATTTTATTCGGATCTAAAAGCCACTTCGCTCCTGCATCACACTTAACAATCTTTGGTACCGGGCAACCCATATTAATATCAATGATGTCCGCTGTCGTATATTTATCTACGTATTTCGCAGCATCTACAAGGGTTTCTTTCTCGCCACCAAAAATTTGTAAACTTAATGGCTTTTCTCTCTCATCGATATATAACATATCTAATGTTCTTTTATTGTTCAGTAGTATTGCCTTATCACTTACCATTTCGGCACAAACTAGACCTGCACCGAATTCTTTTACTGTCAAACGGAATGCAGAGTTACACACTCCCGCCATCGGTGCTAATACAACTGGATTTTTCATCTCAATATTTGCGATCTTTAACACTCGACTTACTCCTTCCTTCATAGTCACTTTGGCATTAACTCATCTATCGAGACTTTTAATGCTTTAGCAACTTCCACTACAAAATCTTGGGAAGGCGATCGATTCCCTCTCTCAACTTCACCTAAAACAGATACAGATACCCCTAACTCTTTTGCAAAGCCTTCTTGCGTATAACCTTTTAGCTTTCGAAAAGCACGAATGCGTCTTCCCCATTTTTCTGCTTCCATACCGTTACTCCCTCTCGCCTTTTCATTTCTTCTACTTGTGAACGTGAAATGTTTTGTTTTATGTCTTGATTAATCTCTAACAACGGAACGATAACAAAAGCTCTTTCGAACATCCGCGGATGCGGAACAATAAGATTCTCTGCTTCAATATTTTCTTGATTATATAGCAAAATGTCAAGGTCGATGGTCCTCGGACCCCACCTGATTTCCCTTTTTCTTCCTAAATCATTCTCTACTCTTTGTGTAACCTTCAATAATTCTTGCGGTGATAAATTGGTAGAAATTTTTATAACTAAATTTAAAAAGCAACTTTGGTCAGTATAGCCAACTGGTTCTGTTTCATATACAGATGAAATATCGTTAACTTGGATATACGGGTTTTTGTTTAAAAACTGAATCGCTTCAGTTAAATACGTATAACGTTCTCCGATATTTGAACCTAATGCAATGTAAGCTATATTATTCATGGACGTTCTCTCGTAATTTCTACTGCTACAGCACGATAATGTCCCGGGATCGGCGGATCTGGTTTAATTACCTTTATCGTACATCTTGAAATACTCTCATATTGTTTCAATATATCTGTAGCAATATTTTCAGCAATGCTCTCTACAAGCTTATACGTTCTATCTTCAACAACTTTCCTACATAATTCGAAAAGCTCTCCATAATTGACAGACTGCTCTAAGTCATCACTTTCTCCTGCCTGTTTCAAATCCAATTCCACCGTTAAGTCCACTTTAAATCTCTGGCCTAATTTATTTTCCTCTGGGAATACACCATGATAACCATAAAACTCCATATCATGAATATAAATTTTATCCAATTACTTTACCCCCTTACCAATCATTGCATCCATCATCTTAGCCATACGTGCCATTTCCTTCACATCATGAACACGAACAAACTCACAACCCTTTTCAATACCAAGACAAACGGTAGCTCCCGTTCCCTCAAGACGTTCCTCTACCGGTAAATCTAGCACGTGTCCAATAAAGGACTTTCTTGAAGTACCTAAGAGAACTGGGTAACCTAGTACGTTTAACTGTTCTAAATTACGCATTACTTCTAAGTTTTGTTCAGGTGTTTTAGCAAAACCAATACCTGGGTCTAAAATAATATTTTCATCTCGCACGCCAGCATCTTTAGCAATTTTAATACTGTCATATAAATCAGCAATCATATCCGCCATTAAATTACGATAATTCATGTTATCGCGATTATGCATTAAGACGATAGGTACATCATAACGAGCTGCAACTTCAGCAATTTTCGGTTCCGCCTTCGCTCCCCAAATATCATTAATAATATGAGCACCCGCTTCTATTGCTTGTTTTGCAACTTCAGCCTTATACGTATCGATAGAAATAGGCAATTGCACTTCTTTTGAAACTGCCTGAATCATCGGCACAACTCGTTTTATTTCTTCTTCCACTGATACCTTAGCAAAGCCCGGGCGAGTAGATTCTCCACCGATATCAATAATATGAGTACCTGCATCTCGCATTTCTTTCGCATGGCGCACCGCAGCCTCTACCTCGTTGTAACTCCCACCATCAGAAAACGAATCTGGCGTTACATTTAAAATCCCCATAATTAAAGTTTTTTCATTTAAGTTCAATGTATATTCGCCGCAACGCAAATCATAATCCCACTTCAAACTACACATCTCCTCTTCGTAATTCATTTCTGCTCCACAATTTCTCTCTCTGCATTTCATAAAGGTTCATAAACTTTTTTGTAACCATCCCTACTTTACCCGGGAAATCTCGCCCCTCTATATGATTAAGTGGAACAATTTCTTGAATCGAATTTGTTACAAAGACTTCATCAGCTGAAAGCAATTCTTCTTTTGTAAAGAAACCTTCCTTTACTTCTATACCTAGTTCTTCAGCAACTTTTATAATAAACGCACGAGTGATACCATTTAAAATCCCCGTTTTTAACGAAGGTGTATATAGAATATCACCTTTTACAAAAAAGAGATTCGAAACAATACCCTCTGCAACATAACCTGTTTCAGTAAGGAAAATACCTTCCTTACTCGCAACACTTCCAATTTCACGTTTTCCCAAAATGTTATTTAAATAATGATGAGACTTCAAACGGGACGCACCCTCTGGTGTATTTCGCACTTGCTTTAAAACAACCCCTTCTTTTTCCACTACATCTCCCGGGGCTGCTAACGGTTTTATAAAAACAATAACAGACGGCTCTTCATACATTTCCGTTTGCAATCCAATTTCATCTATACCCGCTGATACATTAAAACGTACATAGGCATGCTCTAATTCATTCTTAACGAGTAAATTCTTCAAAATAAGCAGTACTTCACCTTTCGTCATTGTCCATTTAATTTGCAATGTATCTAGCGCATCTATTAAACGGTCATAATGATCATCCAACAAGAAAGGATGACCATTATAAATACGAAACGTCTCAAAAACTCCAAGACCATATAAATAACCATGGTCATACGGAGAAATTCTCGCTTCACTCGCTTCTATATACTCACCATTTACGTAAATTAACATGATGTCACACTTGGACTGTATTTACGAATGAAATTCTGCAACAACTCTTTCCCATGAGAAGTCATAATAGATTCCGGATGGAACTGTACACCTTCAATTGGTAATGTTATATGGCGAAGCGCCATAATTTCCCCTTCTTCAGTCCAAGATGTTACCTCTAAGCAATCAGGTAACGTTTCTTTCTTAACAATAAGTGAGTGATAACGTGTCGCGGTAAATGGATTAGGAATATCCGAGAAAATTGTCTTTCCGTCATGATGCATAAGCGATGTTTTCCCATGCATTAATCGCTCTGCACGAACTACCTCCCCACCAAACACTTGTGCAATGGATTGATGCCCAAGACAAACCCCCAAAATCGGAATCTTTCCGGCAAAGTGTTGAATAACCTCCATACTAACACCCGCTTCATTCGGACTACATGGGCCTGGCGAAATCATTAAAAAGTCTGGTTTCATATTCTCAATATCTGAAATAGTCACTTCATCGTTACGTTTAACAACAAGCTCTTGTCCCAGTTCTCCAAGAAACTGCACTAAATTAAATGTAAAAGAATCATAATTATCAATCATTAATATCATTTCTCTCACCTAACCGTTTCTTCGCTACGTTCTTTTGCACGCCATAAAGCAATCGCCTTTTTTAACGACTCTTTATATTCGTTTTCCGGGTTTGAATCAATTACAATTCCCGCTCCTGCTTGTACATGCGCTTTTCCATCTTTAGCAAGAAGTGTCCTAATTACAATATTCAATTCTGTATCTCCAGAATAACCGATCCAACCGATTGAACCTGTATAAATCCCTCGGCGAACAGGTTCTAATTCTTCAATAATTTCCATCGTACGTATTTTCGGGGCACCAGTAATTGTCCCCCCAGGGAATACAGCCTTCACTAAATCAAAAGCATCTTTATCTTTTTCCACCTCACCACGCACATTAGAAACAATATGCATAACGTGTGAGTATTTCTCAATTACCATAAATTCATCTACTTCTACAGTGCCATATTTACAAACACGCCCTAAATCATTTCGTTCTAAATCCACAAGCATGACGTGCTCTGCTCTTTCTTTTTCATTCTCAATTAATTCTCTTGCCAACTCTTCATCCTCTTGCTCATTCGCCCCTCTAGATCTCGTTCCAGCAATTGGTCGTGTACTTACTTCAGTTCCTTGTTTCTTAATTAACAACTCTGGCGATCCACTAACAATTTGAAAATCCCCAAGCTCCAAGTAACCCATATATGGAGATGGATTAATTTCACGAAGACTTGTATAGATTTCTAGCGGGTGTGTTTGTAGCGTTCTCTCTTGTCTTGTCGACAAGTTTACTTGGAACACATCACCAGCCCCAATATATTCTTGAATACATTCAACCGCCTTCATAAAGCTTTCTTCAGTAAAAGCAACTGCTTCACTTTTCTTTTCAGGGCATGCAAATGGTATAGTCACTTCCGGCGCTTCTGTCGCCCAAAGAATCTTCCATTCATTTAATCGTTCTTTCGCCTCTTCATGCTTATCTACATAATGTGTAATAATCCATAGTACTTTTTCTTCTTGATCATACACAAACACATCATCAAATAATAAAAAGAATATATCAGGTATATTAATGTCATCCTCCGCAAGAGAAGGAAGTTTTTCAATATAACGGATGCAATCATAACTAAAGTAACCAATTGCACCACCTTGAAACGGCGGGTACTCCGGATTATAGTCTGTTTTCCATCGCTCCATATATTCCTGCATTAGATCTAATGGGTTTCCTTGCTTTATTGTTTCCTTACCACTTTCGCTTATATGTAACGCTTCACCCTTCCCTCGGATTATCGCTACTGGGTTTAATCCCACAATGTTATAACGACCGCCACGTCCACTCTCTAACAAAATATGTTGTGGCTTATCCTTAGAAAGAAATTTATATTGCTTAAAGAAATCTAACTGATATGGAATAGAAAGCGCTAAAGATTTTCTTCGTTGCATATCAACACCCCGTCTTCTTTTATCCCACCCTCTTAGATTAACCACCTCAACTACATTCGTTATGTATATAGATCGGTTATACTCGAAGGCTAGTGAAAATAAATTAATTATACTACCTCTTATTTTACATGAAGTTTTCTAGTCATTCACTCTTTTCCTATTTCCAATCCAAAAAGAAAAAGCATCCTTTTTCAAGGATGCTTTTTCAATCACATATAATTAAGACTCAAATTGATAAAGTGGTGTACTTAAATAACGTTCACCGTTACTTGGGATAATAACAAGTACCTTTTTCCCTTTACCTAACTTTTTCGCAATTTCTGTCGCTGCATAAATAACCGCTCCTGAAGAGATACCCACTAAAATACCTTCTTCTTTAGCCACTCTTCTTGCATATTCAAATGCTTGCTCTGTTTTCACTTGAACAATTTCATCATATACTTCTACATCCAATGTCTCTGGAACGAATCCCGCTCCAATTCCTTGGATTTTATGTGGACCTGGTTTCCCACCAGATAATACTGGTGAATCCGCAGGTTCTACTGCATAAATTTTAATATCTTTATACGCTTCCTTCAGTACTTCACCAGCACCAGTAATCGTTCCACCTGTACCAATACCTGCAATAAACGCATCTAATTGATCACCCATTTGTTCAACAATTTCTGGACCTGTTGTTAAACGATGAATTTCTGGATTTGATTGATTTTTGAACTGTTGCGGTATAAAGTAACCATGTTCTTTTGCTAATTCAGTCGCTTGACGAATTGCTCCGCCCATTCCTTCAGGCCCTGGAGTCAATACTAATTCAGCGCCATAAGCACGTAATAAATTACGACGCTCAACACTCATCGTTTCTGGCATTACTAAAATTGCCTTATATCCTTTAGCAGCTGCTACCATCGCTAAACCAATTCCTGTGTTACCACTTGTTGGCTCAATGATTGTATCGCCCTCTTTTAATAATCCCTTTTTTTCAGCATCTTCAATCATAGCTAACGCAATACGATCTTTAACGCTGCTCCCGGGATTCATAAATTCTAATTTTAAGTATATATCTGCGCTGTCTGATTCTACGATGCGGTTCAACTTAACGATCGGCGTTTTCCCGATTAATTCTGAAACTGATTGTGCCACTCGCATTCCTGTCACTCCTAACACCGAGTATTTTTATTGGTTTTATCTATATTTAGATTTTGTCAGAAAATTCCCTGTTTGTCAATCTATTTGGAGGATCGCTCCCCTTAATTCCCTTATTACAGATTCTCAATTAAATTTGTAATATCTTCTTTAGAGAACTTGTATCGTTCATTACAGAAATGACAGTGAACTTCTGTCTCTTCCTCTTCTTCACGAACTTGCTCTAACTCTGTTTTACCTAAACTAATTAACACACTCTCAATACGTTCGCGTGAGCATGTGCAATTAAATTGAACATCCATCGTTTCTAATACTTTTACTTTATCTTCTCCAAGAACTGCATACAGTAACTCTTCTGGAGAAAGCCCTTGTTCGATCAACGTTGATACTGGAGGGATTTTTTGCAAACGTTCTTCAATGAATGAAATTGTTTCTTCCTGTGCGCCTGGCATAATTTGAAGGATAAATCCACCTGCCGCTAATATGCTATCATCCCCATTTACAAGAACGCCAACACCTACAGAAGAAGGTGTCTGCTCGGAAACTGCAAAATAATACGTGAAGTCTTCCCCTAATTCTCCTGAAACAATTGGAGATTGACCAATAAATGGCTCACGCATACCAATATCTTTAATTACCGTTACAAATCCTTCAGTACCTACAGCTTGATATACACGTAATTTCCCTTGTTCCGTTCCTTCAAAGTCAACATGTGGATTTGTTACATAACCACGTACATCCCCATTTGCATGAGCATCTACTAAGATAGGACCAATCGGACCATTACCTTCTACCTTAATCGTTAACTTTTGGTCACCTTTTAACATTGCACCCATCATTGTACCTGCAGTTAAAGAACGACCAAGCGCCGCTGAAGCTGTTCTCCATGTATCATGACGTCTTTGTGCCTCACTTACTGTGTTTGTTGTGCGTACACTATACGCACGCACTTCCCCATCAAATGCTAACGCTTTTACTAAATAATCTTTCATACTTATTTATTCACCTTTCTCATGCTGTAAATTTGCATTACGCTCGTATAACATATATAAACCTTTTAATGTTAAAAATGGATCTACAACATCAATTACATTCGATTCTTCTGAAATTAATTTCGCCAATCCACCTGTTGCAATAACTTTCGGTTCTTGTTTAGCTTCCTCTTTCATACGCTTAACGATACCTTCCACTTGTCCAACATACCCATAAAGAATGCCAGATTGCATCGCACTTACTGTATTCTTCCCAACAACACTGCTTGGTTTTGTAATTTCAATACGAGGAAGTTTTGCCGCTCTACTATATAAAGCCTCTGCTGAAATCATAATTCCCGGCGTAATAACTCCACCCATATAATGCTTTTCTTCGTTAATATAACAATATGTAGTAGCCGTACCAAAATCGACAATAATAAGCGGACTTCCATATAAGTGGATTCCTGCTACTGCATTTACAATTCGGTCCGCGCCTACTTCACGTGGATTTTCATATTTAATATTTAGCCCCGTTTTTATTCCAGGACCTACTACAAGCGGTTTAATTTTAAAATACTTTTCACACATGCGCTCTAAAGCAAACATAATTGGTGGCACGACTGAAGACACGATAATACCTTTCACATCTTCAAACGAAAGACCTTCATGCTCAAGCAACTGCTTTACAAGCATTCCATATTCATCTTCTGTCTTATGACGATCTGTTTCCATGCGCCAATGTTGACGAAGTTCCCCCTCTTCAAACACGCCTAGTACAGCATTTGTGTTCCCTACATCCAATACAAAAATCATATTCTCACCACTTATCTTATTTAATCTATATTTGTGCAGTATGTATAAAACTTATAGAAACATCATATCACACATACTTATATAATCAGCTTTTCTATCCTCATCATTTTACAAAAAGATTACGCTCCATTTCAATTTTTAATACCCTATTTATTTAAATTCTTTTTCTACTTCATTTCGTTCCACAAATAAAAAAAAGGAGTGACCATCGTCACTCCTTCATCTCTTACTTATCTTCTGACTCTTCATCGTCCTTCTTCATGTTGATGTTTACTTTCACATCAGCTGAAGATGTTGGACGTTCTGGCAATCTGCCGTAATCACATAAATGATTGATTTGCTCTGCATCTAACGTTTCTACTTCAAGTAACGTTTTCGCAATAAGATCTAGTTTATCACGATTTTCAGTAAGAATTTCTTTTGCACGAGCATAACATTCTTTCATAATCGTTTGCATTTCCACATCAATTTCGTGTGCAATTGCATCACTGTAGTTTTGTTCTGAATGGAAGTCTCTTCCTAAGAACACTTGACCACCTTGCGAGCTACCAAATTGCATTGGTCCAAGCTTATCACTCATACCGAATTCCGTAACCATACGTCTTGCAATGCCAGTCGCACGTTGGAAGTCGTTGTGAGCACCTGTACTCACTTCACCAAACACAATCTCCTCAGCCACTCGGCCACCAAGTAAACCAGTGATTTTATCAAGTAACTCTGGCTTTGTCATGAAGTAACGATCTTCTTTCGGAAGCATTACTGCATATCCACCAGCTTGACCACGAGGGACAATTGTTACTTTATGAACGACATCAGCTTCATCAAGAACAACACCAATTACAGTGTGGCCCGCTTCATGGAAAGCAACGATATTACGTTCTTTTTCAGAGATAACACGACTCTTTTTAGCTGGACCTGCAATAACACGATCCGTTGCTTCATCAATGTCACTCATATCAATTTTCTTCTTATCTTGACGCGCAGCTACTAAAGCAGCTTCGTTTAATAAGTTTTCAAGATCGGCACCAGAGAATCCTGGCGTACGAGTTGCGATTGCTCTTAAGTTGATATTCTCATCAAGCGGTTTATTACGAGCATGTACTTTCAGTACAGCTTCACGACCATTTACATCTGGACGATCTACTGTAATTTGACGGTCAAAACGACCTGGACGTAATAATGCTGGGTCAAGAATATCAGGACGGTTTGTCGCAGCGATGATAATAATACCTTCGTTTGCACCGAATCCATCCATTTCAACAAGCAATTGGTTTAACGTTTGTTCGCGCTCATCATGGCCACCACCAAGACCTGCGCCACGTTGACGTCCTACCGCATCAATTTCATCAATGAAAATGATACAAGGAGCATTTTTCTTTGCGTTTTCGAATAAATCACGTACACGTGATGCACCGACACCGACGAACATCTCTACGAAATCAGAACCACTGATAGAGAAGAACGGAACGCCTGCCTCACCTGCAACGGCACGTGCTAGTAAAGTTTTACCTGTACCTGGAGGTCCCACTAATAGAACACCCTTCGGAATACGGGCACCAACTTCAGCAAACTTACGAGGGTCTTTCAAGAATTCAACTACCTCAACAAGCTCTTGTTTCTCTTCATCCGCTCCAGCAACATCTCTGAAACGAACTTTTTTCTTTTCGTCATTATATAACTTCGCCTTACTTTTCCCGAAGTTCATAACACGGCTACCGCCGCCCTGAGCTTGGTTTAATAAGAAGAAGAATAAAATGAAGATAATGACAAACGGGATGATAGAAGTAAAGAAGGTTACCCAAGCACTTGTTTCTTCTGCTGGTTGATACTTAACTTCAGCACCTTGCGCTTTATCATTAATTTTCTTTTGTAATTCCTCAGTATTTGGTGCATAAGTAACAAATTGTTCTCCCTGGCTAGAGTTATTAAATTGTCCTTTTACTTCAAACACACCATTTTTCGGTTGAAGCTGCACATTACGCACTTCACCTTTTTCTAGTTTAGTAATGAATTTATCGTAGCTAACTGATGTCGTTTTTTGTGTCGAACCATTAAAATAGCTCACGATTCCAATTACTACTAGGAATATCAGTAAATAAAAGATGGTATTACGGAAGATACGATTCATTCCTAACCTCCTCTCACGGCATAAACACTATAGTAAATCGTAACATAGAAAAACTTTCCTATACAATTGTGACGCCTGTATTTAATTAATTTGAGTAAACGCTTGGTTTTAATACTCCTACATAAGGAAGATTACGGTATTGCTCTTTATAATCTAATCCATATCCTACAACAAATTCATGCGGTACAGTAAATCCAACATAATCCGCTTTCAAATCTACCTTACGGCCTGTTGGTTTATCTAATAACGTAACGATTTTTACAGACTTCGCTTTACGATATTTAAATAGGTCTACTAAGTAACTTAGCGTAAGACCGCTATCAATAATATCTTCAACGATTAAAATATCGCGACCTTCTACAGAAGTATCAAGGTCTTTTAAAATTTTCACTTCGCCTGTTGAAACAGTTGAGTGACCGTAACTAGATACAGCCATAAAATCCATTTCAAGATATGTATCTGTTCTCTTTAATAAATCTGCCATGAATGGCATTGCACCCTTTAGTACACCAATCGCAAGAGGTACTGTGTTTTTGTAATCCTCTGCAATAATTGCGCCTAATTCGAGCACCTTTTCTTGTATTTGCTCTTCAGAAATTAATACTTTTTCGATATCTTGATTCATCATTTCATTATCCTCCCGGAAGACTCCTTGCTTTTGTAGTGAATAATCATATATTTATCCTTCTTTGCCTTCTCTTTCGAGATAGCAAATGCAGATCGCTTCAACAAGGGTAACCAAATAATATTCCCACTTGCATCACAAACGACCGGCCATTCTTCTCTTTTTTCTCTTGGTACTTTCGCTTCGATAAAAATAGCTTTTATCTTTTTGGTACCATTCATACCTTGTATTGACATGCGATCTCCATTTTCTCTAGAACGAATACGAAGTGGATATGATATATCATTATACTTAGCAACAAATACTGTTTCATTCATGTTACTTGGTATATCTTCGCTCACCTCGGTTACAAGTTTATCCCCGTTCGATAGCGTAATTGTCCCGGGTACTGATAAATCTTGTAAAAAAGGAGAAACAATTTCTTGTTTAAATCCAAAGCTACACTCCTCGTATGTGCGAACAATTTTTAAATCACCTGGGAAATCAAGTGAACCCGAAGGTTGTGTCCGCTTAAAAAACTCAATCACTTTGTCAATATGTATAGAGGAAAGAGAAGATGGAATCTTATATTCATAAAGATAGTTTAATATTAGTTGAATCCCTCTTCTTTGTAAAGGCATAGACATGGATTCAAAGGCAGGAATTGATAAGCTAACTTGTTTATCACTTTTTTTTGTAATTACTTTATTCATTTTCTCAAAAGCTAATTCCTGCAAATACGCCTCATCCTCTTGCATCTGCATGCTAAATTTTTGAAATTTCTCATGCACTTTTGAATTTTCTTCTTTCAAATGAGGAAGAACATATTTACGTAATCGATTCCTTGTATATACTTCCTTTTTATTACTCGGATCTATACGGGGAATTATTTTTAGCTTATTACAGTAATCAACAATTTCCTCCTTCGTTACTCCAAGTAACGGCCTAATTAAATACCCATTATGAAAAGGACGCTTCACCGCAATTCCTGCATACCCTTTCGGAGTACTCCCTCGTACAAGACGCATTAAAATCGTCTCCACTTGATCATCACCATGATGTCCAAGAGCTACATACCTCGCATCATATTTCTTCATTATTCTTTCCAAAAATGCATATCTGCATTCTCTAGCAGCAACCTGTGCATTCATCCCGTATTGCTGTTGATATTGCGACACATTAATCCTTATCGTTTCGCAAATAACTCCCAGTCCTTTACAAAGGTCCTGCACAAACTGTAAGTCCTCATGAGATTCATCACCTCTAAACATGTGATCCACATGTGCCACTACAATTTCAAACCGTTTTGCTGCTCTTTTTTCTAACAAATAATATAGAAGAGCCAAAGAGTCAGGACCACCTGAAACACCTACAACAATTGTTGAACGTTCCTTTAATACATCATGCTGCTTTACAAAGTCATCTACCTTTTCAACAAATGTATCTTTCAACTTCGTAATCACCTTTCATTAAACAAGAACAGCAACGTTAGTTACCTTGTTTATAATGGTACAACTTTTACAAACATTGTGCAAAAAAAAGATATACAAAAATTACATTTTTATCTTACATCATCCGTACATATTCCCAAAAATAATAACATTATCTTCTAAAGAAAAAAAACCTAGGCATTTACCTAGGTTTTTAGAAAGAAACAGCGATAGAAAAACATCACTCTTCAAATTTATCCCGCCATTTGTGGACAGTAAGAACCTCAACTCAAAATTCAGTAAAAACAAAGAAGTTAGATGGGACAAGCTACCCGTAAAAGCCCAATTGGTGAAGGATAATAATCGGTGGGAGATGAAGCCCCCCACTAATTAAAGTTTTACCTTATTGTGCCTTCACTCCTACAATTGGAATCGTAGCCCACTTTGGCATATTTTTCTTCACTTTCGCCACAACAATGGTCATATCGTCATTTATATAACCATCACAAGAGCGAATCACCTCTTCCATGATGATATCAGCAATTTCTTGCGGATCTTCGGTTTGTAACTCTTTAATTTTCCGCTTCATCCATAGTTCATGATTTTCCACATGCTGTGCTCCCTCAAAAATCCCATCGCTCATCATAATAAGAATATCGCCCGTTTTTAATTGTTCACCCACTACATCAACTTCAACATCCTCAATAATCCCCATTGGCAGATTGCTCGCCTCAATTTTCAAAATATTATTTGCGCGTTTAACAAAACTCGGCGTCGATCCAATCTTTAAAAATTTCGCACTCGCATCCCGCAAATCTACCATAGCTAAATCTAACGTCGTAAACATCTCTTCTGTTGTTCTTAATGAAAGAATAGAATTGATAGACTTAATCGCTATTTCCTCATCAATACCTGATTGAAGTATTTTTTGTAATAATTTTACCGTTTCTTTACTCTCCATATGAGCTCTTTGCCCATTTCCCATACCATCACTAATTGCAAGTGCATATTTACCAACACTTAAATCCATCATCGCGTAAGAATCACCCGAAACAAACCCACCGCCTTTTGCAGCTGTGGCCAATCCCGTATCAAGAGAATACGTTTTTGCTGAACCAAATGATATTAAGCTATGGCCGTTCGGATAAGAAGATTTTTCTTCATGTTTAACAACAATGTTTTCCTTTAGAATATCAGAAAGCATCGGCGCAACTAACTTTTCACATTCCCCATGTTCATTAGATGCAACTGGAATCAACATTTCAATATCAATACTCCCTCTATCTAAACAATAAATATCAACATGCTCTATTTCTACACCAAAATCACGAAACGCTTGCAAAATCTGTTCTTCCTGTACTTGATGATTTTCTCGTTCTCTCTGTATCTCCTTAGCGAAATCTTCCATAACTTTTGATACACCTAATAGTTGCTCTGCTACTATTCTACGATTTTCCTTCATTTGTTTTCGTAATTTTTGCCCCTCATAAAAGTGATCTAATTCGCCTGCTACTAAATCCGTCACTTTCTTCCCTCTTACACAATGCTTATCCCATTCACGAACTAACTTCCGATTATGCTGCAACGTCCCCTCTTCCGTTTCGCTCATTATTTGTTTCATATAATCATACGTTTTATCAAAGTTAACTACCCAGCATTGGTCCTTTTTAAAGCATGTTTGACATGTTTTCGCAGTAATTGTACTTAAGAACAAATCTGCCTCTGTCTCTTTATCTTCCTCCTCCACATATCCATATACAGAAAAGCTATTAGATAAAGCAGCAAATACATTGGCAAATTGATTAATCTTATTCGCTGTAACATCACGCATCCTTCTTAAATACTGCTGTTGATCTTGCGAATGTTCCTGTGTGCCCGGCATAAATTTAGCAATACGATCCATTACAAGTTTCGGTGTTAATAAGAAGAAAGCAATCGCCACACCAGATTCAATTAAAGTTGTCACAATGTTTGTTTGCTTGTCTACATATAGCGTAATCAAGCTCGTCCCAATTAATAAACCTAAACTAACACCTAAACGTTTCCCTTCTTTTAATAAACCACCAAGCAACCCAGAAAAGGCTAACAAGCTAAGCTGAGATAAGCTGGAGACATTGGCTAAACTTAATATTAGTCCAGTTACAACCCCCACTGTAGATCCTGTAGCGGCCCCCGCGATAAATGCAAACACGAGCACTAAATACCTAGTAAAAATATGTTGAATAGAAGCATCATATACAAACCAATCTGTTGTACCTGTTAAAACAGATGCTAGTAATATAATTAAACAAACGATTTCTTCTGTCTCTAACGCTTGCTGTTTACCTTTTCTTTCTACTAAAAGCGGAACACTTTGCAAAAATATCATAGTTAATACGAAGCTAAGCCCTGCTTCAATCGTACTAACGAGTAAATCGTACATGGTGACGGTTTGTTGTGCAAAATATACGACAACTAAATGTGCGGTTAATGCGGAGATAAATACTTGGAACGGAACAAGACCAACAGTTTTACGTGTAAATCGACTGAAGAAGATATTATAAATGAAGAAAGTAAAAATAGATGCAAAGGTAAAGAATAAATTATCTATCGAAACTGAAAGTGCGCCTCCCATTAGAGCCAAGAACGCGAGCGGCATTTTATCCCGTTTCATAACATAAACAGCAGCAAAAAACGGCAGTGCAAACGGTAAAATGTTTGTTAATATATATGCTCGTCCCAAAAGAAAACCAATAACAACAATAATAAATCCCCATCTAAAGAAAACTTGCTCAAACTTCATTCGCAACTTACTCGTCCACTTTACTGCTCCAAGCTGACTCTCATTCATTGCCAATGCACTTGTATTCATAGTATTCCTTCCTGCTTTAGGCATATTTTTAACACCACCTGCATAGTTTAATTACTGTCATTATAAAAGATGATTATTGGGATTTTTGTCAAAACAACAGTTTTCACTTTTATAATCGTTCGACTTTTTATTCGAAATAACTCTACATATATACACGGTATGTAATTTATCCTTAAATTTTTAATTGAACATTCAGAAAATATAGGGTGATTTTGTAGAAGCATTGTATGTCTTAATTTATTTAACAAAAAAAGATCATGCAAATTTGCATGATCTTTTTAGATGACCCGTACGGGATTCGAACCCGTGTTACCGCCGTGAAAGGGCGGTGTCTTAACCACTTGACCAACGGGCCGTTAAATTAAATATAGCGGCGGAGGGGATCGAACCCCCGACCTCACGGGTATGAACCGTACGCTCTAGCCAGCTGAGCTACACCGCCATGTCGTCTTATTTAACGGACAATTAGTATCTTACCTCAGATATAATTTAAAGTCAACATATCTTGAAAAATTTTTTAAAAATATATTTTCACATATAAAAAAGCACCCCGAGCAATTGCCCTGGGCACCTCTCTATATGCTAAGAATTAAACGTTCTGATTATCCGCGACGTGCGCCACGGCCACCACGTTTAGATTCTGTGTTACGTTTTAAAGAAGTTAAGCGATCTTCGCTATCCTTTAAGAAACGTGCCATTTTTTGCTCGAATGTTTCTTTTGGAGCTCGGTCGTTACCACCGCCACGGTTATCTCTGTTGAAAGAACGATTATTACGTTGTGGACGTCCAGAACGTTGTTGATCGCCACCGCGTTGGTATTCACCACGTGGACGATCTCCTTCTGTTTTTTCACGCTCTTTCGCTTTTTTAATAGATAGACCGATCTTACCATCTTTTTCAACGTTAATAACTTTTACTTCTACTTGGTCGCCCACTTTTAAGTGATCGTTAATATCTTTCACATAATTATCAGCAACTTCACTAATATGAACTAGACCCGTTAAGCCTTCTGGCAGCTCCACAAAAGCCCCAAAATTTGTAATACCTGTTACTTTACCCTGTAACTTGCTGCCTACCTCGATTGACATAAAAAAAATGCTCCTCCTTAGTGGTTAAAAAGTCAAATTTTACTTTATTATATATAATCCTAAAATATAGTGTCAATAAGACATACTCTACTTAGAAACAGGAAAAATTATCTCCCCTTTTCCAGAGAAGAAATAATCCCTTCTAGCAATCTTTAATACGTACTCTTCATCATTTAACTTTTGAACTTCGTCTTTTAGACTCTTTTCTTTATTCGTTAATGAATCCAGTTCTTTTTTCATGTCCTTAACTTTTGCTTCTTTTGCTCTAATGGAACTGTTTTGTTGATAAAACGTTACACTAATACTCGCAATAATTGTAAAAGCAAAGACAAGAAAAACCGCTAAACGGCGATAAAGTCGCTTCCTGTTCTCATCCGTTTGTATTATATGCTCTTTAACAGGATTTGGACTCTGTTTTTCGATTGTTCTTTGTCTCAGTTCCCTCATTTCCGAGGTCCCCCTAACTTCTTTTTTATACGCTCCCATAATTGGAAGATATGTCCCTTCAATTTTGCTACATATTGCAGGAACCCTACATGTTTCATTATAAAAAGTTTAACACGATTAGGGAGAAGTTTCCATATGAGCGAAGCAATAAATCGAACAGGCCAGAAAAAAACTTTCCATATGAAAAGTAATATCCAAATCACCATTTTCCATAACACATGTCCAATTGAAAGCAGTATACGAAATAAGAATAATATAAATGCAATAAATAGCTGCGCTATAATAATAACAGGTTTTATCATGAGTAGCTGTATAATTTGAACAAAAAAGTGTGTTGTTTGCACAAAAATATAGATGAGAAAATTTAACAGTCTCATATATACTGCTTTCAATAAGCTTTGATATGCCGCAAAACCACATAATAATGCTAAAAATACATATATACGTAGTTCAGCTTCATTTACAAGAAGCAATACATAAAAAACGAATAATGCTTGGACAATCCAAAATAGTATATCATGTATAAATACAAGCCAACGTTTACGTTCTTGACGCTTTAAAAATCGTTGGTAGGTATCTAAAGACGCTCCAATCCAAGCACCCATTCCAATCATTGAGAGCATCGTATACAACTGAATTGTTAGACTCATTTAAACAACTTACTAAAGAAGCCTTTAGTTTTATCCCCTTGATTCTCATCAATATACAGCATCTCATGAACTTTCCCTTTAATCGATACAATGCCTTTTTCTACATCTAAATTTTTCATTTGCAAATTTTGACCACGAATTGTTAAAAAGCCCATTACTGTCTCAAGTAAAAACTCTTCGCTATCAAAACTCTCTACCTGCTTTACACCGGTAATATCAATTACACGCCTACCACGCATAATAATATCATGCTCTACAGAAACATTTTGTTGATTAGAAGACATAGGTGAGTAACCATTATTCACGTAAATCCCCCCATACATTTATACTAGCTAATAGTAATGTATGAAGAGATAATTGATTTTAGAACAAGCCTTCTTCAGCCTTTACTTTTTCTTCACGAACTAAGCTATACATATTTGCTGCATCTTCTTTTTTTGTCGTTTCTTTCAATTCGTTTATTTTTACAGTTACTATTTTTTGCCCAAAACGAATTGTTAATTCATCAGCTACTTTCACATCTGAACTCGCTTTTGCCACTTGACCATTAATTGATATTCTTCCTTGGTCAGCCACTTCTTTCGCTAATGTTCTTCTTTTAATTAAACGCGATACTTTTAAAAACTTATCTAGACGCATGTTAAATCCCCCTATTAACGCTCTGTTTGTTTTGCCTCTTCCCATAAAACATCTAACTGCTCTAATGATAAATCTTGCATCTCTTTATTCATTTCAGCTACCTTTGCTTCCATGAATAAGAAACGACCAACGAATTTCTCATTAGTTGAACGTAACGCCTCTTCTGGATCTATTTTATAATGACGAGCTATATTAACAAACGCAAATAGTAAATCGCCAAATTCACCTAACATCTTCGTCTCATCCATGTTTGTAACTTCTTGTTGGAACTCTTGCCATTCTTCTAAGGCTTTCTCTATCATCGGTTGTACTTCAACCCAATCGAAACCAACCTTACCAGCTTTTTTCTGAATTTCATAAGCGCGTAATAACTGTGGTAAACTCTTTGGAACTCCATTTAAAACAGATTCTTTCACGAATCCTTTTTCCTGGTTTTTAATTTCTTCCCAATTGGCAATTACTTCATCGGCATTATTTACATCCATATTCCCGAATACATGCGGATGGCGACGAACCATTTTCTCAGATAAAGTTCGAATAATATCATCTATAGAGAACCAACCTTCGTCCTCTCCAATTTGGGCATGCAACATAACTTGTAATAATATATCACCCAGTTCTTCTACTAAGTGATCATCATCCTCTTCATCAATTGCTTCCAACACTTCATAAGCTTCCTCAATTAAATACTTCTTTAAAGATTGATGTGTTTGCTTTTTATCCCACGGACAACCATTTGGTCCACGAAGGTCTGCAATAATTTCTCTAAGCACATCAAACTGTTGATACAAGGACGCACGTTCCTGAACTGGTGGTACGTACACACTCGTTAAATTATTCAACTCAGTTTCATGATCTAACATGTACAACGGTACCTTTTTAACTTGTTCAAATGAAGTCCCTGCAGCTGTTACGATATACACTTCGTAATCATCTGGTAGCATCTCCATTAATGTTAATTTCACATCTGATGCAACGAATGCGTCATAAACTTGGCAAAAGATTAAATGTTGACGTAATTCTAATTGTCCTCTTTCAAATGATGTGGCGTCAATTAATTGGAATCCTTCAATCGGATCAATCTTAAGACTTGCAAACATAGGGTCAAGAAAACTTTGTCCACCTTCAATTCGCACCTCAACATTCGCTACTTCGCCTTTTTCCAAAAGTAGCTGAACCGTTCTTTCCGCTACAAGCGGGTGCCCTGGAACGGCATAGATGATTTCTGTGCCTTCAGCTTGTTCTAGTAATGTATTCGCAATTGTTTCATATACAATTTCAAATGTATCATGCGCTTCATATATATTGTCAAAGGCTGTATATTGTATACCATCTTTCTCCAACTCTTCTATAACGGGATGTTCCTTCGTTCTAACAAACATGTGATCTGCTTCTTTTATTTTCCGATATACACCCATCGTTAGCTGATCTAACTCACCAGCACCTAATCCTAAAATAGTAATGATTCCACTCACAACCTGCCACCTCTATCCACTCTTCTTCAATGAACCTTCTTTTTTCTCTTTTTTCATAACGGTTCCTATTTCCGCTTTTGTAAATACACGTAATTTTAAAATTAAAAACACATATGTTAATCCACCGATAGCTACACCTAACAACGCCTCAAGTGTCGCAATCCCTCTATGTTCCGTATCAATTACTAATCCAGACATTTGCAATACACGCATAAACATTATTAATACAAATCCCATACCGATACCACTAATAACTATACCTAACATATTCCTTTTATCGATAAGCGATTCCGATACAGCTCGCATAAGTAATGCACTATTTAGCAAAGAAATTACAAGTAACGCAACTAGTGTTGCAATTGCAGCTCCCTTCACACCAAAATACGGCATTAACATATAGTTTAAAGCTAACTTTAAACAACCTCCAAATATAACGAATATCGCTGGCTTTAATGTTTGTCCTAACCCCTGCAAAATAGAAGCAGTTGTAATCGACAATGAACTAAATAAAATAGATAAGGATAAAATGGATAAAACATCTGATCCATCACTATTTTCAAACAACATAATATTCGTAGGCTGAATAATACAAGTTAATCCAATGGCCGCTGCAAACCCGATAACAAATGTTATTTTCAGTGCTAACTTTACCTTTTCTCGAATAAAGGTAAGATCTCCTCTTTCCTTCGCCGCTGTAATAATTGGAATAAGCGACAACGAGAAAGAAGTTGTCACAACAGTACCTAATTGCAGAAGTGGGATACTTCTGTCATAAACACCTTTTAATACCTTTGCACTTTCAGCTTGCTCTCCTGCCCCAATAAGTAAAGAATAGAAGGAAACAGAATCGGCCATTTGTATAAAAATAAGCACTAAGTTACTAACACAAATCGCCAGTCCTTGCCAAAACAGGATATTAATAATCCTCTTTTTCCCTCTAATTCTCTTTACACTTTTAAAGAATATGGAACGAAAGTCATGACGCATATAAAGTACAAGTACGATAATCCCAATCAATCCGCCTGCGATTGAGCCTAACATAGCACCTGCACCGACTGTATATAAATCAAATCCGTGAGCAATTAGGAATAGAGATAAAAATACAATAATAGAAACACGAATTGTTTGTTCTATCACTTGCGAAACAGCTGTTGGCATCATATTATTAAAACCCTGAAAATATCCTCTTGCTACAGATAAAAACGGCATCAATATGAATGAAAACGAAATAACACGCAATAGCTTATCTAAGTGTATATCGCCCATGGCTGTTGCAATTGCTTCGGCACCAAAGAACAATGTAAAAAAGCCAATGAAACCAATTCCTAATAAAAACCAAAAAGATACACAAATAATTTCTTCTGCTTCTTGCTTTTTCCCTCGCTCTAATCGTTCCGCAACCATTTTTGAAATTATAATGGGGAATCCATAAGTAGCTAAAATTAAGCAAAATCCATAAAACGGATAAATTTGTTGGTAAATATAAAAACCAATATCACCCGCTATATTTTGATATGGAATACGGTAAAAAGCGCTTAATACCTTTGTAACAAAACTTGCGATTGTTAATATAATAGCCCCACGCCAAAAGGCTTGATATTTCCTCGATTCCATACAAGAAAACTCCTTTTTCTGTTCTCACCCCTCGTATTATATCATAAAGAAAAGGACAAACTTCCTTACCTACACGAGTAATAATACGTTCGTGCAACGAAAAAAGGTAGCAAAGCGCTACCTTCATTCAATATACATATATCTCCAAATAATTGATTTCTCAAGAAGAAATATCATAATTAGGACAGATTGCTACTTCTGAAATTCGATACAGCCTTATTGCTCCATCTGTTTCGCTAAAAAGCTTGCAGCTGTATTTACTGACTTATGCTCTATTTCACTTATAACATCCTCTTTAGAGAAGATAATAACAGCCCCAATTGGATCCCCATTCGCAACAATTGGACCAATTGTATAGGAATGAACTTTTTCTGTTACTCCATCAATAATTGAAATTTCGCTTTCATCTGTCATAATTACAGATTTACGCTCTTCCATTGTCTTCTCAATTAAATCGCCAACACTTTTATTTAAGTATTCTTTTTTAGATATGCCTGCTACTGCGATAATAGAATCACGATCGCATACAAGCACATTATGTCCTAAGCTATCGTATAAAGCTTCCGTATATTCTTTTGCAAAATCACCTAATTCACTAATCGGAGAATATTTCTTCAAAATTACTTCTCCATCGCGATCAACAAATATTTCTAGTGGGTCTCCTTCTCGAATACGTAAAGTTCTACGAATTTCCTTCGGGATTACTACCCTGCCTAAATCATCAATTCGACGTACGATTCCAGTTGCTTTCATTCTAATGCTGCCTCACTTTCTACTGATGATCAAAGTGGTGAATTTACCTGTTCATGTAAAAATCACCAACTGTTAGACATAGTATTTTACACATTAGTTCTTCTATGCACGTCGAATTGTATTTTTTTATCTTATATTAGGCATTTATGACTTCTTTTTTTACATCTGGTAGGCCTTTTAGTAAATTTTCAGCAATTGTTAACCACTTCGATGTTTCTAAACCATTTGTTTTCATAACGATTTTCAATTGTGATCCTTCCATTCCTAAACCAATCATACGTCCAAAACTATTTCCGAGCATGAATAATTTTCCGCCATCAATATTTTGGCTGGCTTGTTCCGAGAACAGGATTGTTACTTCAAATTTATTTTGCTTAATTAATTCAATTTGTTCTTTCATTGCTAATACTTTAATATTTGCAATTTGTAATAAGTACCCAACTTCTTGCGGGTAATCACCAAATCTATCTATCATCTCTTCCTGCAGCTCTTCAATATCCTCAATTGCAGAAACACCTCTAAATTGTTTATACATCATAATTTTTTGTTTACTATCTGAAATATAAGCATCTGGTAAATATGCATCTACTTCCAAGTCGATTTCAACATTAACTGTATTTTCAACTCCATCTGTTCCTCTGCGCTGTTCAATCGCATCTTTTAGCATTTGAGAATATAGATCAAATCCGACAGAATCAATAAATCCATGTTGTTCTGCCCCTAACAAGTTACCCGCACCACGAATTGATAAATCCCTCATTGCAATTTTGAAGCCAGATCCAAGCTCTGTGAACTCTTTAATTGCTTGCAGACGTCTCTCTGCAACTTCTGATAACACTTTATCACGTTTGTATGCAAAGTATGCATACGCAACGCGATTAGAACGCCCAACACGCCCACGAAGCTGATACAACTGTGATAGTCCCATACGGTCTGCATCAAATACAATTAACGTATTTACATTTGGAATATCTACACCCGTCTCAATAATTGTTGTACTTACAAGAACATCATGCTGCCCTTCTAAAAACGATAGCATAACAGACTCTAATTCACTTTCGTTCATTTTCCCATGCGCATAAGTTACACGCGCATCTGGAACTAACATCGAAATTTCATCTGCTTTTCGTTCGATATCCTCCACTCGGTTATACAAGAAATAAACTTGCCCACCTCTTGCAAGCTCTCGTTCTATCGCCTCTCGCATTAATGCTGGATTATACTCTACTACATACGTTTGGACTGGGAAACGATTCTCTGGCGGCGTCTCAATAACAGATAAATCACGCACACCAAGCATAGACATATGGAGTGTACGTGGAATTGGAGTTGCCGTTAATGTTAATACGTCAACATTTGCTTTTAATTGTTTGATTTTTTCTTTATGTGTTACACCAAATCTTTGCTCTTCATCAATAATCAGAAGTCCCAAATCTTTATAAGTGACATCTTTAGATAAAATACGATGCGTTCCGATTACAATATCTACCGTGCCATCTTTTAAACCTTTAATCGTTTCATTTTGCTGTTTTCTCGTACGGAATCTACTTAATAATCCTATATTGATTGGATAATCTTGAAAACGCTCTCGAATTGTTTCATAGTGTTGTTGTGCAAGGATTGTTGTCGGCACTAAAATCGCAACTTGTTTTTCATCCATAATTGCCTTAAATGCCGCACGAATAGCTACTTCCGTCTTTCCATATCCTACATCACCACAAAGAAGCCTATCCATCGGACGTCCGCGTTCCATGTCCTTTTTAATCTCTTCAATAGAGCGTAATTGATCCTCTGTCTCTTGATATGGGAAAGAAGATTCAAATTCTTGTTGTTCTGCTGTATCTGGTGTATATGCATAACCCTTTGAAGCTTCGCGCTCAGCATATAGTTTAATTAGGTCATCCGCAATGTCTTGTACAGATTTTTCGACTTTCGTTTTGACCTTCTTCCAATCATTCCCGCCCAATTTATAAACTTTAGGATCCTTCCCTTCAGATCCTACATATTTTTGCACTTGGTCAATTTGTTCAATTGGGACGTATAACTTATCATTACCTTGATATTTAATATTCAAGTAATCTTTATGAACACCATTAATCTCTAATGTCTCAATACCTAAGAATTTACCTATACCATGATTTACATGAACTACATAATCTCCAACTTTTAATTCCGAATAACTTTTAATACGTTCAGCATTCGATAACTTTTGCTTACGTTGTGATTTTTTAACTTTCTTATGAAAAAGCTCTTTTTCAGTAATGACAACAAGCTTTTGCATCGGCATTTCAAATCCTGCATGTAAATCACCTACAGCAATTTGTAACCTTCCAGGCAATAATATATCTGTGCCCTCTACAATATCTGCCTCAATATCATAATCACTTAAAATATGTTGTAGTTTTTTCACACGTTCATCATCTGTGCCAAGCACAACAGTCGTAAAATGCCCTTCGCTCCATCTATCAATTTCAGTTTTCAACAACTGCATCTGCCCATGGAAGTCTTGCATTGTTTTACATGTCACATTCACAATGTTTTGCGGATGTGTATGTGCTATATGACGTAAGAATAACGTTAAATATACAAAACTTCTTTTTTTATGATGAAGAAATTCCTCAAACGAGTGGGAGAAAGATAAATCTTGAATAATTGTTCCCTCACCAAGAAGTGATATATACCATTCCGCCTCTTCTGTTTCAAGATGTGATGCGGTTTCTTGAATACGGGAAATCTCATCTAAAACCACAACACCATCTTCTGGTAAATAATCTATCAGACTAGCAGGTTCTTTATAGAAAATAGATAAATATTTAAACATCTGTTCTATACTTTGCCCGTTTTTTAACATCTCAATTTCATGACTTACCGTCTCAAGCACTGTAGTCTTCAATTTATCATCGGAAAGTTTTTGCATCGTCTTGGTCAAGCCTTCCTCAAGATGCTTAATTCCCAATTTCAATTCTTCCTGCGAAAATAAAAACTCTGTTGCTGGACCAAATCTAACACTTTCTTTTTTATCTTGAGAGCGCTGCTCATCCACATCAAATAATCGAATAGAATCGACTTCTGTGTCGAAAAATTCAATACGAAATGGTAACTCTTCAGTTAGTGGATAAATATCTAATATTCCCCCGCGCAAACTAAATTCCCCAGGAGCCTCTACCATCGACTTACGCTCATAACCAATATGATGTAAAGTATGCAAAAATGTATCTAAATCAATCTCTTGCCCTAGATTGATTTCAATTTGCCTTTGCTTCCACAATTCTTTCATTGGTAAAAATCTGCGCAGCCCTGCAACTGGCGCTACAATAATCCCATTCTCTCCAGCAGCTAAACGGTTTAATACTTCAATACGTTGCGCCTTCAATTCTGGACTTGCAACACCAAGTTCTGATGCTATCAATTCATTCACTGGATATAGCCATACATCTTTTTCACCAAGTAATGCCACTAAATCTTCATGCACTTTTTGCGCTTGATATAAATTATGTGTCACAATAAGTTGTGATTTTTTTGTTTTTTTATATAAGGCCGCCATTAATAACGAACGAGAAGAGGTTGCCATACCTGATACAAGTTGCTCTTTTAAACCATCTTCTAATCCATTAATAACCGATTGGATCTCTTCATTTTTATAAAATTGTTCTAATAAACCTATCATTTTCAAAACCCCTCTCAACATAAAGAGCAAGCCACTATATTTTATGCAAATATTTTGGAAAAAGAAAACAGAAAAATGCTTTGGACACGCCAAAGCGACAACATTTTATTGCAGAAATTTTTCATATTCATAATACTCAGGATAAGATGCGAGCGTTTCTTGACACGATTCACAAATCGTTTTTATATATATATTTCCATTCTCATGAAAATGAATCATCTCTACTACTTCTTGCTCTGTTAGTTGAAATAAAACGTCGCTATATACTTTTTCTGCGGTAACGGAGCCTACATTACTCCCGCAATGTCTGCAATAATAATATCCTTCCATACTAGCCTCCTAAAAATCCAATTACCACTAGTATGGGTAAAAACTAAATAAAATATTCCAAACCATACCCTTAACTATTGAAAGTATTCATGATTTGAAGAAACGGTTTATTTAACCATTCTTCGCATGCATCTGCTGCTTTTTCAATAGAATGATTTACATCAGGAATTTCTTCCGATGTAAAGCGTCCTAATACGTAATCTACTACCTTCATTCCATTTTTCGGACGATCAATTCCCATACGGATACGTTGAAACTCTTGTGTTCCTAAATGTGAAATTGTTGATTTCACACCATTATGTCCACCAGCACTACCTTTCATACGAAGGCGTAATTTACCTACAGGGATGTCTAAATCATCGTACAGAACAACGAAGTCCTCTACATCAATTTTATAGTAATCCATAAGTGGACGAATACTTTCCCCAGATAAATTCATATATGTAAGTGGCTTTAGTAAGATTACTTTTTCTCCATTAACAAACCCTGCACCAAATACTCCTTTAAATTTTTGTTCGTTTAAAGAAATATTCCAACGCTTTGCAAGTTCATCAATCGCCATAAACCCAATATTATGCCTTGTTAATTCATATTCTCTACCCGGGTTCCCAAGTCCTACTATCAATTTCATTCTTGTACCACTACTTTCTTTTTTCGATACGAAAAGACGTAACCAATCTTGGTTACGTCTCATTCTATCCAATTAATTGAATAATACACTTACAGATTCTTCTTCGTATACACGAATGATCGCTTCTCCGATTAGTGGAGCAACTGAAAGTTCATGTACTTTGTCAATTTTTTTCTCTTCTGGTAATACGATAGAGTTCGTTACAACTAACTCTTTAATATTTGAGTTTTGGATACGTTCAATTGCTGGACCAGATAATACTGGGTGTGTACAGCAAGCATATACTTCAGAAGCACCGTTCTCAACAAGAGCGTTCGCTGCTAATGTAATTGTACCAGCTGTATCAATGATGTCATCAATTAAAATTGCTGTTTTACCTTCAATATTACCGATAATGTTCATTACCTCTGATACGTTCGGACGAGGACGACGCTTATCAATAATAGCGATTGGCGCTTTTAGGCGATCTGCCATTTTTCTAGCACGAGTTACCCCACCATGGTCAGGTGAAACGATTACGATATCTTTAAGACCTTTTGTTTCAAAGTAATCTGAAAGAATCGGTACACCCATTAAGTGGTCGATTGGGATATCAAAGAACCCTTGAATTTGTGGAGCATGTAAATCTAGAGTGATTACACGAGTTGCACCTGCTGTTTCAAGCAAGTTTGCTACAAGTTTCGATGTAATTGGTTCACGAGAACGCGCTTTACGGTCTTGACGCGCATAACCATAGTAAGGAATAACAATATTAATTGTTTTTGCAGATGCACGCTTTAATGCATCGATCATAATAAGTAATTCCATGATATGTTCGTTTACTGGGAAGCTTGTAGATTGAATAATGAATACATCGCAACCACGGATACTTTCTTCAATGTTAATTTGAACTTCTCCATCACTAAAACGATCAACAGAACATTTTCCTAGTCCTACTCCAATGTGCTTTGCAATTTGCTCAGCAAGTTCCTTATTAGAGTTTAAAGAGAATACTTTCAAATTAGAATTTAGATATTGAGTCGACATCTAGATTAACCCTCCACATTATGATTTTTTCTTATTCAGCAATTGATCAACATAGTCTTCTTTGTTAACTTGACGTGCACGTGCTACAGATAATGCTTTTGATGGAACATTCTCTGTAATTGTAGAGCCTGCTGCCACATAAGCACCATCTTCAACTGTTACAGGAGCAACAAGGTTTGAATTACATCCAATAAATACCCCGTTACCAATCACAGTTTTGAATTTATTCTTACCGTCATAGTTCACCGTAATTGAACCACAACCAAGATTCACGTCTTCTCCAACTTGTGCATCCCCGATATAACTTAAGTGTGAAGCTTTACTTCTATTACCAAAAACAGTTTTTTTGATTTCCACGAAGTTTCCAACGCGTACTTCATCTCCAATAACTGAATCTGGGCGAATATGTGCAAATGGACCAACCGATACTTCTGTACCAAGCTTACTATCATGTACAGTAGATTGACGAATTGTCGTACGATCTCCAATTTCACTATCACGAATTACTGTATGTGGTCCAATTTCACAATCTGAGCCAATTACAGTGTTCCCCTCAATAATTGTTCCTGGATGAAGAACTGTATCACTACCGATAATTGCATCAGCAGAAATATACGTGTTACTTGGATCAATAATTGTAACACCATTTACCATATTTTTTCGGTTGATACGGTTTTTCATAATAATTTCCGCTTGCGATAGAGCGACTCTGTCGTTAACACCTAACGTTTCATCGAATTGCTCTGTTTGATAAGCTGATACAATATGACCTTCATTTTTTAAAATCTCAATAACATCTGGCAGGTAATATTCACCTTGTACGTTATCGTTTGAAACTTTAGAAAGTGAAGCAAATAAAGCTTTATTATCAAAACAATACGTACCTGTATTGATTTCTTTAATAGCTAATTCCTTCTCATTTGCATCCTTATGCTCAACAATTTTTTCAACATGACCATTCTCATTACGAACGATACGACCATATCCAGCAGGTTCTTCTATGTAAGCTGTTAGCACCGTCGCCATTGCCCCTGCTTCTTTATGTTGCTGAAGTAATGCTTCCATCGTTTCAGCAGTTATTAGCGGTGTATCACCACAAATAACTAAAGTTGTTCCTTCTTCATTTGCAAGTACACTTGCAGCTTGATCTACAGCATGCGCTGTACCAAGTTGTTCTGCTTGTAATGCAAACTCACTTACGTTTCCTAGCTGTTCTTGTACCATTTCAGCACCATGTCCTACGACTGTTACAAGTTTCTGCAATCCTAATTGAGATACTTGATCGACAACATGTTGTACCATAGGTTTTCCACATACAGGATGAAGCACTTTGTATAGCTTAGACTTCATACGTGTGCCCTTGCCCGCAGCTAGAATCACTGCAAATCTGTTTGACATATAGACCCTCCATCGCAACCTATTTATCCATTAACGATATTATCCTAAATCATCATATATTTCAAGAAACACATTTTAACTATTAAATTTTACCATAATTCTTATAAGATGTTTTACTCTTTAGTATCTTTTTTAAGAAATAAGCTATACTATTTAAAATGATTTTGAAAAAATTAGAAGTTTTCCTCTTTGTTTTATTGAATTTAGAATTTTCCGAACGATATATAAATATAAACACAAAAAAACAAACTCCTGTAAATGCTTACAGGAGTTTGTTGCAAAATTATAGGACTTTCTTTAAAAAGCCCTTGTCATTCGAATTTTACGAAGCGCCCGCTTCTTCAAACTCAACCTCTTCTAACTCGCCTAAACGGTGATACTCTGTTAAAACCGCATCTTGAATTTTAGAGCGTGTATTAGAATTAATTGGATGTGCAATGTCACGGAATTCTCCATCTGGAGTACGTTTACTTGGCATTGCTACAAATAATCCATTATTACCATCAATTACACGAATATCATGAACAACAAATTCATGGTCTAGAGTAATAGAGGCAATTGCTCTCATGCGGCCTTCTGTGTTTACGCGGCGTAATCTTACGTCAGTCACTTCCATCTTGTGTTCACCACCCTTTTCTAAATAAGCGATATATTTGTATAAATTCCACAAAATTTCTATTTTCCCTTTAATTTTTTAAAAATTTTTAAGATAAAAATTTTTAATGTAATTGAATATAGAGATTAGTGGACGTTATCGCTTACAAAGAATTACTTAACTAGGGCAATTACTTCGATTTCAACTGATACATCTTTCGGTAATTTTGCTACTTGTACACAAGAACGAGCTGGCTTATGAGTAGAGAAATAAGAGCCATATACTTCATTAACAGCATTAAAATCATCCATATCTTTTAAGAATACTGTTGTTTTTACTACTGTATCAAATGAAGCACCCGCTTCTTCTAATACTGCTTGTAAATTTTGAAACACTTGCTCTGTTTGTACTGTCACGTCTCCTGCTACAAGCTCTCCACTTGCAGTTAACGGAATTTGTCCTGAACTATAAAACATATTATTTACAATAATCCCTTGTGAATATGGTCCAATCGCTTGTGGTGCATTGTTTGTTTGAACAACTTTCATTTTTTTCACCCTTTTATTATTTATTTTTACTCTTTAAAAATAGTGCACGAAAAGCAGTTTGTCCATCTATTTTATAATTTATAAATAGAATAAAAAAAAGATAAAGCTATCTGCTTTACCTTTTTACTCAGCCTCTACAAGCCCTTCTTCAAATGGTGCCAGTGAATAATTTCCCTTTTCCACTTGAATTGCTTTTTCCTTCACATCAACTTCTGAAAGACGGATTAATGATACAAAATTATTAATTAATCTTTCTTCAATATCCGTGGACTCTACTAATACACCAATACCAACAACATTAGCCTTAAACTCTTCTAACATACTCATCATACCTTGAATTGTTCCGCCAGCTTTCATGAAGTCATCAATAATTAAAACATTTGATCCTTCTGGAAGACTACGCTTTGCTAACGTCATTGTTTGAATTCGCTTAGAAGAACCTGATACATAATTAATACTAACTGTTGGTCCTTCTGTTACCTTATTGTCTTTCCTTGCAATTACTACCGGTACATCTAAGTAATTTGCCACTGCATAAGCAAGTGGAATCCCCTTTGTTGCCACCGTCATAACTGCATCAATTGGTTGCCTAGCAAAAACAGAAGCAAACAAACGACCTGCGCCATTAATATGACGAGGATTACTTAAAAGATCTGTCATATATAAGTAACCACCAGGCAAAATACGATCTGGATTTTCGAATAAGCTACACAGCTCGCCAATAATTAGATCTGCCTCTTCTTCACTTATATATGGTATATATTTCACTCCTCCTGCTGCTCCTGGTACCGTTTGCAATGTGCCGACCCCTTGTTGTTCAAACGTTTGCTTAATAATAACTAAATCTTCACTAATAGAAGACTTAGCTGATTGATACCTTTCAGCAAAAAAAGTGAGAGAAACTAGCTGACGAGGGTTTTGTAACAAGTAATAAGTCATGTCGACTAATCTTGTACTTCGTCTAATTTTCATACTCTCACCTCAAATCACGAATATTCTAAACAAATCATAACGTATTATACGTCTTTATTCAAGCGTTTCTCGCTCTCCCAATAAACGTACTGCGTATACTTGTTCGCAAAATCCTTTTAATCCGTTATATATACGATGCATTCGCGAATCATGGTGCACAAGACCAAATACGGTTGGGCCACTTCCACTCATTAATACGGCATCCGCTCCAAATCGCTTCATTTGTGCCTTAATACGCGCAACTTCAGGGTGCATCGCAAACGTTACATCTTCTAAAACGTTACCAACAGTATCACAAATCCCTTTGTAGTCCCCAGCATTTATGACATCAACCATTTTATCTACATTTGGATGTGTAACTCGATTTAATTTTAAATTTCCATACACATCAGCAGTAGATACACCAATATGTGGTTTTGCTAAAATAACCCAACAAGAAGGTGGAGTTTTTATATGCTCAATTTGCTCTCCTCTTCCAGTGGCAATTGCTGTTCCACCATATACGCAAAACGATACATCTGACCCAATTTCTGCGCCAAGCTCTGCTAACTGGTCAATTGTAAGCCCTAAATTCCATAATTTATTAAGACCACGTAATGTCGCTGCTGCATCACTACTTCCACCCGCTAATCCAGCTGCTACTGGAATCGTTTTTTCGATAGTAATAGATACACCTTTTTTCACATTAAACTTCTCTTTTAATAATTTCGCTGCTTGATAAGCTAAATTCCTTTGGTCGTCTGGGACATACCGATTATGGGATAAAATTTCAATACGGTCTTCTGCTAATTCCATTAGTTCTAAACGATCCGCTAAATCAATTGTTGTCATAATCATTTTCACTTCATGATATCCGTCTTGTCTTTTTCCCAGTACATCTAACGACAGATTAATCTTTGCTGGTGCTTTCACTAGTAGCTTCAATCTATTCACCCACTCTATGTACTCAATCTTTTATCGTTTATTTTACCATAAATTTATAGTAAGACGATGACACTTCCCTAATTATAACGAAAAGCATTCAGAATGAAACTACTTATGTAAAATGATGGCACCTTTTATAGTACAAAAAGCCGAGGAATCACTCCTCGGCTACCGTAGCATAGAAAGTATCTTACAACTACTGGTTTTGTTTCATTAATTGCTGTTCTGCAATTTCTATAGCACGTTTCACCATGTTACCAGCATCTTTCGCACGAATTCCGCCCCAGCCTTCTTTCTGAACAACATCATAAAAGCCTAGCTCTTTTGCAAGCTCTTCTTTAAATTGATTTGACATGACACCTCTTCGTCTACTCAATGCAAAGTCCCTCCTTATTTTGCTACGGTATAATTAGTATGCAAAATAATATAGCTTTTCATTTGTGGGAATATATGTAACGATACATAAATTATAAAAGTACTTCATTATGAGGTTCACCATAAAATGTTAACTCTACTGTCTCTGTTAAAACATCCGCATAGCTATACGATACACGTTGCAACGCATCTTCTTGCTGATCCAGTTGTACAACAAAAACAGAACGGTACGTTTCTGCAAGTACACCTGATTGTTCTACAGTCTTTCTTCTCCCACTATTTGCCTTTAACATCAGTCTCTGTCCAAGATGGTGATCTAATTCGCTTTTAATTTCATCTAAACGTTTTGACATATACTTCGTTACACCTCGCTGTAATTTAGATTGAACACTTAAAACACGATATATCTATCCCAATTATTAACCGCAACTCACAGACAATATCATTATAAAAGCATCATGCGTTCGAATAGATAGAAGAAATACTATATTGTAAAAGTATCATTATGTAGTCTGTACGTTCTTGTCTCTTTTTATCCAAGCTGATTTAAATCCTTTCCATACAAAAAAAGCAAGATACATATGTACCTTGCTTATTCTTCATAATGTTGAAAGGGTAATCCAGTTCGCAAAATTCCCCTTGTCTCAATCCCGCCAAGTCCTTTTTCGCCAGTAATCGTATTACGTACAACATCCCATACATTGACTCTCTCCATAAATGACGTAAAACTAATTTTGCCAACTACATATACAGGATCTAGTGCGTGAATATTAATTCTAGATGGTGAACTGGCAAAATTAGCACCCGCTCGAATTAATGCTTCAAAGTGTGATTGACATGCTCCAGCAAAAATAACGAGTTGATCCAATGATGGATATTTTTTTCGCACTTCTCGAACAGCCTGTACAAAATGTCTTGAATGCCTATATGCCGCTAAATCTCCCTTTACCCCTTTGGATTTTGTATACGCATCGTGCCCTGTAATAACTAAAATGTCCGGGCGAAAATGATCTATTAAATCTACTACCTTTTCATGCATCTCTGTTTCTTTACAATGAATACCTTGTACAGGAACGCCAATTTTATTATATAGATCTAGGCACTTGCGCAAATATAACGGGTCTCCATCTATGTGCAATACACGTCCTGGCATTTGAAAATAATTTACCTCACTCGTATATCCACCAGTTGAAGTATGTTCATGCCTTTGTTTCATCAATACATAATCTTGTTGAAACAAACGATACGTGCGCTCCATTGTTTCTTTCTCACGCTTCGCTCTTTTTTTATGTTCTCGTTGATCTATACTAATTAAATCTTCAAGTGGCGCATCCGCCACCAATCTAATTTCCTCTCCAAACAATATGGCTATCTCGCCTTTTATTTCTATAATACGAAAAAGGATATCCCTATTATGAGAATATCGTTCCACTAATTCTCCAACATGTAAAGCCATTCTCCTACCTCCAAACTCGTTAGGCCATCTTACCTGTTTTTAAAGTATGAATGTAGGAGAGAAAAGGTGACAAAAGGGACAGTTCAAGTTGAACTGTCCCTTTTATATTCTTATGACAATTTATGAAGAACTAATGCATTACTTAATGTTGCAAACTCTTCAATCGATAGTGTTTCGCCTCTTCGTTTTGGATCAATTTCTACTTCTGTTAAAATTCGATCTAACAGCTCTTTATCTTTCGGGAAACCATTTAAATTATTTGATAAATTATTCATTAAAGTTTTACGACGTTGTGCAAAACTTGCTCGTACTACTTCAAAGAAGAAATTCTCATCTGTTACTTCTACAACTGGTTTCGGACGTTTTAGAAGACGGATAATTGCAGAATCCACATTTGGTTGTGGTACAAACACTGTACGTGGTACAGTCATAACTGTTTCTACCTCTGTATAATACTGAATAGCAATCGATAAAGAACCATACTCTTTCGTTCCAGGTTTAGCAGCTAAACGATCTCCAACTTCTTTTTGCATCATAACAACAAATCCACGAACCGGTAATTTCTCTTCCAGCAATTTAAATAAAATTGGCGTTGTAATATAGTATGGTAAGTTAGCTACTACCATTACATCTTGCCCTTTCTCAAATTGCTCACTAAACACCTCATGTACATCTGCCTTTAGTACATCTTTATTTATAACTGTAACGTTGCTATATGGAGCTAACGTTTCATCTAAAATCGGTAATAATCTCTGATCAATTTCAAAAGCAACTACTTTTTTAGCACGCTTCGCTAATTGTTCTGTTAACGCACCGATACCTGGTCCAATTTCAATTGCACCACTTTCTGAACCAATCTCAGCGTGATCAACGATACGATTTAATACATTCGTATCAATTAAAAAATTTTGCCCTAAACTTTTCTTGAATGAAAATCCATATTTTTCAACTATGTCTTTCGTACGATTTGGCGTTGCGATATCCTTCATTTTCTTTCCTCCTGTATGACTTGCTTATAAGCTTCTGCAAACGATTCTTTTGAAACTTGAAACATTTGTAAACGTTTATGTAACTGTTTTGCATTTGTATAACCAATCTTTAATAGCTTACCCATTCTTTCTCTGCGACTCTTTGCCATTTCTCCGCCCACTAAGCCTGCATCGACTAAATCGCTCCAACTAATTTCACTTGTGTAAGCTTCCATTTCTTCATGTATATTCTCTAAAGCACGGCGAATTGATTCATTAGAAGCATGTTCAATTCCGACGCCTTTTTTCCTTTTAGCAAGTGCTTCTTCCTTCGGTAAAAAAGCATGTTTGCAACCAGGGACCTTATCAGAAATGATTTTTCGAATACGCTCTCCAGGATAATCCGGATCTGTGAAAATAATAACGCCTCTTTTTTGCAGCGCTAATTTCACCTGCTCAATAACATGATCACCGATTGCTGAACCGTTCGTTTCAATTGTATCCGCATCAACAGCACGCTTAATC
This sequence comes from Bacillus thuringiensis, assembly GCF_001455345.1. Classification (GTDB taxonomy): domain Bacteria; phylum Bacillota; class Bacilli; order Bacillales; family Bacillaceae_G; genus Bacillus_A; species Bacillus_A thuringiensis_N. The sequence continues at coordinate 30,492 of NZ_CP013274.1, read as the reverse complement.
GCAACTGTATCATCTTTACCTTCTACAACGATAATCTCTTTAATTTTCATGCTTGCCTCCACACTCGTTTCGTCTCTACTTAGTAAAACAAAAAAATGACGACTTTTCCATTATTATTTTCCCCATTCTTACATTTTAAAAAATAGAATGTCCAAAACTTTGTTCTCTCTCCTTATTGTAACACTTCCTCATTCGCCCTTATTTTCTCTATCACTCTCACCATTTTTTCACAGAAATAAAAAAAGAATGGGTTCTCCCACTCCTTTTTATTCAACACCAAATAAAGCTTTTGCATTTTTTGTTGTTATTTCTGCTACTTCCTCATAAGAGATTCCTTTTAAGTTCGCAATTTCTTCTGCTACAAGTTTTACATAACTCGGTTCATTTCGTTTCCCTCGAAACGGATGTGGTGTTAAATATGGACAATCCGTCTCTATTAACAATTTCTCTAATGGAATCTCTGCAGCAACTTCTTTCGGTTTCTTAGCATTCTTAAATGTAACCGGTCCGCCTAGCGAAATTAAAAAGTTCATATCAACACATCGCTGCGCTACTTCCACGCTGCCGCTAAAGCAATGCATAATGCCTCCCACTTCAGCTGCATTCTCTTCTTCCAGAATATCAACAATATCTTGAGTTGCATCGCGGTTATGTATAATAATCGGCAATTTTACCTTTTTGGCTAATGTAATTTGTTTACGGAATACTTCCTTCTGTATTTCTTTTGGAGACTTATCCCAGTGATAATCTAAGCCCATTTCCCCAAGTGCAACGACTTTAGGATGGGAAGCAAGTTCTTCTAACCACGCTAAATGCTCTTCTGTCATGTCGATTGCATCAACTGGATGCCATCCAACCGCAGCGTAAATAAAATCATAGGCTTCGGCTAATTCAATCGCTTTTTTTATCGTTACTTCATCAAAACCAACAACGACTGTATAAGTAACTCCTGCTTCTTTCATTCGTGCAATAACTTCTTGTAAATCTTCTTCAAATTGCTCCGCATTCAAATGTGAATGTGTATCAAACAACATAATACATAACTCCTTTTATATTGAAATCAAATTTATTCTACACAAATAAGCTCTTTAATAACTTAACGATAACAATACTACAATCTTAATGCAAAAATAGAGAGTGTAAAAAGAAAAAAGACGCTTCACACATGTTACACGTGAAACATCTCTTTTCTTGTCTTAATTACTTGATTTTTGTACCGTTTGGTAGATTTTGGTCAATTGACGCTAATGACAATACGCCATTTTCTTCACCCGCTAAAATCATACCTTGTGATAATTCACCGCGTAATTTTACAGGTTTTAAGTTTGTTACACAAATAACCTTTTTACCTTTTAGTTCTTCTGGCGAATAGAATTTTGCAATTCCAGAAACGACTTGACGCTTTTCTGTGCCTAAGTCTAGCTGGATTTTTAACAACTTATCTGCTTTTTTCACAGGTTCAGCAGATAGTACTTCTGCTACGCGTAATTCTACTTTAAAGAAATCATCAATTGTAATTTCTTCTACCTTCGGTTCTTCTTCTTTTTTCTCTTCTACTTTAGGTGCAGAGCTTTTCATTTGTTCTTTAATGTACTCTACTTCCACTTCCATTTCTAAACGAGGGAAAATTGGGTTTCCTTTTTCTACTTTTGTTCCAGCTGGAATACAGCCAATTGTAGATAGACTTTCCCAAGATTTATGTGCTTCATCAGTAAGACCAAGCTGAGCAAACATTTTGCTTGGTGCTACTGTTAAGAATGGCATAAGCATAATACCCGTTTGACGAAGTACTTCTGCTAAATGAGCCATTACAGAAGCTAACTTTTCACGATCATTCTCATCTTTCGCTAATACCCATGGTTGTGTTTCATCAATATATTTATTCGTACGGCTAACCAATTGCCAAATTGAGCTTAGCGCTACAGAGAATTCCATATTCTCCATTGCTTCTTCTACTTTTTTCAATGTATCTTTCGCAAACGTTACTAACGTTTCATCAAATTCTGTTACATTTGCTTTAAATGCAGGGATTTCTCCATTAAAGTACTTATCAATCATAGCTACTGTACGATTTAATAAGTTACCTAAGTCATTTGCTAAATCGAAATTAATACGCTCCACAAATCCTTCTGGTGTGAATACGCCATCAGATCCGAATGGAACTTCACGAAGTAAGTAATAACGTAATGCATCTAATCCGTAACGATCGATTAATGTAACTGGATCTACTACATTTCCTTTTGACTTACTCATCTTTCCATCCTTCATTAAAATCCAACCATGAGCAAAGACTTTTTTCGGAAGAGGTAAATCTAATGCCATTAAAATGATTGGCCAATAAATTGTATGGAAACGAACGATTTCTTTTCCAACTAAATGTACATCTGCCGGCCAGAATTTCTTATACATCTCTTCATTTTCTGTTCCATAACCTAATGCTGTAATGTAGTTAGATAATGCGTCAACCCATACGTAAATAACGTGTTTGGGGTTACCTGGAACACGAACTCCCCAGTCAAATGAAGTACGAGAAACCGCTAAGTCTTCTAAGCCTGGTTTAATAAAGTTATTAATCATTTCATTCTTACGAGACTCTGGCTGAATGAAATGTGGATTATCTTCATAGAATTTTAATAGTCTATCGACATATTTACCCATTCTAAAGAAATACGATTCTTCACGAACAAGTTCTACATCATGACCACTATCTGGACTTTTCCCTCCAACTACTTTGTCACCTTCCATAATTGGATCTACTAATTGGTGCTCCGTATAGAATGTCTCATCTTGTACAGAATACCAACCTTCATATTCATCAAGGTAAATATCACCTTGATCTACTAGTTGCTTAAAGATTTTTTCAACAACATCTTTATGACGATCTTCAGTTGTACGAATAAAATCATCATAAGAGATATCCATCTTCTCCCAAAGTTCTTTAATTCCTGCAACGATGTTGTCCACATATGCTTGTGGTGTAACGTTTAATTCTTCTGCTTTCTTTTGAATCTTCTGTCCATGCTCATCAGTTCCTGTTAAATAATGAACATTATATCCTTGCATACGCTTATAGCGTGCCATCGCATCTCCTGCTACTGTTGTATAAGCATGTCCAATGTGTAATTTTCCACTTGGATAATAAATTGGGGTAGTAATATAAAAGGATTTTTTTTCCTCTGTCATTGTTTTGGACCTCCCGGATAACCTCATATGTATTTATAAATAGTATATCAAAAACTTATATATAAAGTGAAACTTTAATCTGTGGGGGTTTTGTTCACTCCCGCGGATTATTAGCCCGCACCAATCGGGCTTTTACGAGCAATCCGACTCCAACTTAACTTCTTTGCTCTAGCCAAATTTTAAATTTAGAATCTTACTGCTTGGCAAATAGCTGGATAAAAACGAATTAATACTTAGTATCTTTATCATCTATTACTCATATTTCAAGAAAATATACAGTCCTTACTTACAATCTATAAATTTTTCTGAAAATAAAGTGAAATAATAGTAGAAATTACTCACATTCTATTATATATAAGAAGTAAGAAATCTATAAATCTTTTTAAAAAATATAGAATTAAAGAATTGACGGAAATGTAAATGATTGGTATCATATGTCCATAGGGTATTTTGTCGAAAAATGACGAATCTAGAAAATAGACTCGAAACTTATAAACTATTTCTTTAGGAGGAAAAGAATTATGAAATCTACTGGTATCGTTCGTAAAGTTGATGAATTAGGTCGTGTAGTAATTCCAATCGAATTACGCCGTACTTTAGGTATTGCAGAAAAGGATGCTCTTGAAATCTACGTTGATGACGAGAAAATCATCTTAAAAAAATATAAGCCAAACATGACTTGCCAAGTAACTGGTGAAGTATCTGATGGTAACCTATCTTTAGCTGAAGGTAAAATTATCTTAAGCAAAGAAGGCGCTGAGCAAATCTTAAACGAACTTCAAGATTATATCGAAACAGCAAAATAAGCTTCTCAATTATGAGAAGCTTATTTTTTATCGACATGATAGATTTGATATACATCGCGTTTCGACAAATCTCGATCTTTAGCGACTGTTTTTATCGCCTCTTTTGAATTCATACCTTTTTCATTTATATAATGTTCAATATGATTATATACTGAAATAGATTCCCACCATTGTTCTTCTGGGGCAGGTTCTTCCGTTGAACCAGCTACTAAAATACAAAACTCGCCACGAACTTCATTTTGTTTCGTCCACTCAATTGCTTCTTCGATTGTCCCTCGAATAAATTCCTCAAATTTTTTCGTTAACTCTCGACATAATACAATTTCTCTATTTCCCAACACTTCTTGCATCGAGATTAAAGTATCATCTAAACGGTGAGGTGCTTCATAAAACATTATTGTAGGTTGTACATAACGAAGCTTCTCTAACTCCATTTTTCTTTCTTTTTTATTTCTTTGTAAAAATCCATAGAAATAAAACTGTTTTGTTTCAAGACCTGATGCAATTAATGCTGTAAGTGCTGCATTTGCCCCAGGAAGCGGGATAACATGATACTGTGCTGCTACAGCCTCTACAACAATATCGTAACCAGGGTCTGAAATACACGGCATACCAGCATCACTCACAATGGCTACAGTCTTACCATCTGCTAACTTATCTAAAATTTTTCGTCCACTTACTTCTTTGTTATGTTCATGGTAACTCATCACAGGTGTTTCAATTTCAAAATAATTACAAAGCTTCTTCGTTTGCCTTGTATCCTCCGCTGCAATAACATCTGCTTCTTTTAAAATTCGAATTGCACGAAATGTCATATCCTCTAAATTTCCGATTGGAGTTGGTACTAAATATAAAACTCCCTTTTCATTTTGCTGAAAGCTTTTTTGTTGCCACATATGGTTCTCCTTTTTGCATATATTCTTCTTTTTGTTTTCTATTTAATTGTTTAAAATAATACTCTGCTTGCATAGCTGTACGCTTATCCTCATGGTCTTCTACGTATTTTAAAACAACAGGAAGTCTAGCACGCGTATACCTAGCCCCTTTCCCGCTATTATGGGTCTGAATCCGCTTCTCTATATGATTTGTATATCCAGCATAATAACTTCCATCAGAGCACTCCACTACATAAAAACAATGCTTATTCTTCTCCATATAAAATTGAACGAATCTCCTTTGTATATTCATTATTTTCTTCATATACAAAAAGAGGTGGCAATATTTTTAAATCTGCATTTCCGTCCTTAATTCCTTCAATTAGCAATGTATTCGCTTCTTTCCCTGCCTTAGGATAAACAAATCGTACACGTTTTGGTTCAATTTTATATTTACGCATTAATGTAACAATGTCTAGTAAACGACCTGGACGATGTACAAATGCCACTTTCCCGCCCTGTTTTACTAGCTGACTGCTTGCAGATACAACATCCTCTAATGTACACATAATTTCATGACGAGCTATCGCTAAATGTTCATTCATATTTTTCTCAGAAGTTGCAGGTGTTTGAAAATACGGCGGATTACATGTGACAACATCATATTGATGACGTCCAAGTTTCTCCGGCATATTTTTTAAATCCCCATGTATTAAGTGAATTCTTTCTTCTAACTTATTGTATTGAACGCTTCTTATTCCCATATCATATAAACGTTCTTGAATTTCCACCCCTGTAATATTCCCTTTCGTTCTCGTACTCAACAGAAGGGGTACAACTGCGTTACCTGTACACAGATCCAGTAAATTACCTTTTTGAATTGGCACCCAAGCAAAGTCTGCAAGTAAAACAGCATCTAATGAAAAATTAAATACCGATGGACTTTGTATAATTTTCATTTCTTGTGCTAATAAGTAATCTAAACGTTCATCTTCATATAATTTCATATATTACTCCTTTTCTTACCCTTAACCTACCCTATTTCATCTTCTACTAATTAAAAACATATTTCATTCTACTCTCATGTATAAAAAATTACCTTTCCAATTATCATTGGAAAGGTAATTTCACTTTTTATTTAAAAATGACAGGCAGAATAAACAATCGCCCTCTTTACGTACACTTCCATAATGCAGATTACAAATATGAAAACCTTCTTGATATAGTCTCGCTAAATTATCATAGCCTTCACCAATATCTGTCTTCGGTTTCACTTCTTTACGTTTTTGAGTTTTTTGTTTTTCCTTAATCTGCACTTCTTCAAAGCGGTGTCGCAAATTTTCATTTTCCATTTTTATATGTTGGTTTTCTTCCAACAACTCTGCAAGATGTTGTTTTAATTCTCCCAACTGTTTGTATAAATGTCCAATTTGCTCTTCCATACTAGAAACCGATGCAAAAATATCTTTTTTCTCCACAAGCACCCACCTCATTAATCTGTGGTTTGACTCGAAACGACCCCTTTATTCACTAACTCATCTAACGTATATTCTACTATCCGTTCCTTGTCTACTAGTTCCACTTGAATTAATCTTTCTAAAATATTTAATCCGATAACACGGCCAGTACCATGCGGGGTTTGTATACGTTGATCTAAATCAGGAAGTTGTTCCTTTGCTGCCTCATACTCATCATTCTCATATTTTAAGCAACACATTAAGCGACCACATAAACCAGAGATTTTTGCAGGATTTAATGATAAATTTTGATCCTTTGCCATCTTAATGGATACAGGTTCAAAATCTCCTAAAAAAGTAGAACAACAAAGCATACGACCACATGGACCAATACCACCAAGCATCTTTGCTTCATCACGAACACCAATTTGTCTTAGTTCAATTCTTGTCCTAAAAATTGCCGCTAAGTCCTTCACTAGTTCGCGGAAATCAATCCGACCATCCGCAGTAAAGTAGAAAATAATCTTATTGCGATCGAACGTATACTCTACATCTACAAGTTTCATATCAAGATTATGTTCTACTACCTTTTGCTGACAAACTTGATATGCTTCTTTCGCAGCATGTTTGTTCTCTTCAACAATGGTACGATCATTTTCATTAGCAATACGAATAACCTTTTTTAGCGGTAATACAACGTCGTTTTCATCAACTTGCTTTTTGGTAATAACTACTTTTCCGTATTCAATACCCCTTACTGTTTCTACAATTACAAACTCATTTTCAGAGATATCGAACTGATTCGGGTCAAAGTAATACACCTTTCCGGCCTTCTTAAAGCGAACACCTACTACATCATACAAAACGGTCATCCCTCCTGCAACCGCAACACTAACTGTTCGAACACAAGCTGCGCATTTACATTAGCGTTGATTCTATTTTTTGCCTCTAATATATTAAAGAGAGCTGATACAATGCGCTTCTGAGCATAGGAGAAAGATTCAAACATCTCTTTCTGCTCATGAAAAACAAGACGATCTTCTTCTCCAAGTTGAACATATAATAAATCCTTATAAATAAGGAGTAACATATCTAAACCTTGCTGTAATTGTTCTTTCTCTCCAAAGTGCTTTCCCCATTTTTCTTGTACAAAAAAAATAGAGGCTTTGTCTTTTTCGAGCGCTTCACATAATTTTATCACTAAAGCTCGTGCTTGTGCAAACCATTCATCACTACATAAAGCCAAAGCTTCATCAAAACTATTCGTGAGTTGTGCAGCAAGTGTCGCTAAAGATGCCGTAATACCTTCATCCTGTAATCTTCTAATTAAAGATTCAGTAGGTAACGGTCTAAATGTAACAACTTGACAGCGGGATAAAATCGTATTTAAAATTTGATGACTTTGTTCAGTAAGTAAAATAGCTGTTGTATCACTACTTGGTTCTTCTAAAAATTTCAAGAGTGTATTCGCTGCATTTGCTGTCATGCGGTCTGCGTGCTCAATAATATATACTTTTTTATTTGCTTCTAATCCTGTTTTTGAAAACTCTTCTTGTAAATCATGAATTTGCTGCTTCTTAATCGATAATCCGTCTGGTTTTACAATATGTAAGTTCGGGTGGTTACCTGAATCAATTCGCTTACAATTTGTACATACGTGACAAGGCTCTACCCCGTTCCGCTGAGAACAAAGGAAACTCTTTGCCATTTGAATTGCTGTCGCAAACTTTCCTGTCCCTTTCCCTCCCTCTAACAAGTAAGCGTGGGATATACGCTCTTTTGCAATGCTATTCATCAACATTTTTACACCGATGGGTTGTATAGCAGAAAGCTGCTCCCACGTCTTCATCATAATGCATACCTCACTTATTTCATTCTTTCCTTCTATTATAACAATTTATCTTCTATAATCTGAACAACTTCTTCTATAAGTTTTTCCATTGGTTGATCAGCATTTACTAATACAATACGATCTGAGAAACGTTCTACAACTTGTAAATATCCTTCACGCACACGTTTATGGAAAGAGATATCTTCCATATCTAATCGATTCACTTCACGTCCTGCATCTTTTTCAATTCGAGCTAAACCAATCTCTGGTTCAATGTCTAAGTAAATTGTTAAACTAGGCATACAGTCCTCTGTTGCGAAACGATTTATTTCAAATACTTTATCCATACCTAATCCTCTTGCATATCCTTGATACGCTAAGGAGCTGTCTATAAAACGATCACATAATACAAGGTAGCCCTCGTTAAGAGCCGGCATAACTTTTTCTACTAAATGTTGTCTGCGTGCAGCAGCATATAAAAGCGCCTCTGTACGTGCTTCCATCACCGTATATTCTTGTTTATGTAAAATCGTTCTAATATCCTCAGAAATTGCAATACCACCTGGTTCTCTCGTCGCCATTACCTTTTGTTCTTTTTGTTCAAAGTATGGCAATAAACTTTGAATTAACGTTGTTTTACCCGAACCTTCTGGACCTTCAATTGTTACAAATAATCCCTTCATCCTAAAACCTACTTTCTATATCATACACTTTCATATATTTCGTACTACCTTGAAAACGAGCGCCCGCTTTCTCTAAATACATAATTTGCTCTTTATGTTCTGAAGTAATTCTTTCCCCGTACATAATCAATGGAATTCCAGGTGGATACGGAATTATCATTTCCGCCGCTATCAAACCAACTGCTTCTTCTACAGATACTACTTTTGTTTCATATCCTTCTAGTTGTTTATATGTATACGGTAAAGGGGAAATTCCCCCTTTATAAGTATAACGAATAGATTCCCTCTTGTCTTTGACCTCATCATATTGCAACGCCACTCGAATCATCTCTATAGCCTTCATATACTCCTTATTGGCTTGCAAGGGCAAAATAAATAGGACATTATATGGATCTGCCATTTCCGTATATATACCGACCTTTTCAAATACAGACTGTAATTCGTATCCTGATAACTGACAACGTGTCTGTACGGTAACCTTTAACTCGTCTTGTAATGGATATTGTAAAATAGCTATTTGTGGAATAGAAGACAATTCTTCTTTAAATTCCCGTAAAAACTCGACAATTTCATCATGTCCCTCTTCTTTTATACGCGCTATTGTAAAACGTGCAATATCAAGAGAAGTCATAATTGGATACGATGGACTACTAGATTGTAGCATACTTAAATAAGTAGAAACTTTTTCTTCTTTCACTAAGTTACTATTTATATGTAAATAGGATCCCATCGTCATCGCCGGTAATGTTTTATGTGCAGAATGAACTACAATATCTGCCCCATATGCTAAAGCTGACTTTGGAAACGCTCCACCTAAGCAAAAATGAGCGCCATGTGCTTCATCTACTAAAACAGGAATTTTATGTGCATGTGCATAAGCAATACTTTCCTCTAAATCCACCCCCATACCATAATAATTAGGATGTGTTAAAATGAGTGCTTTAGCATTTGGATATTTTTCAATTGCTTCCTTAATAACCTCATTATGAATTCCCACTGGTACGTTATAAGCTTCATCAATCCATGGATCTAAAAAAATTGGATTTGCTCCCGCTAATTTTAAACCATTAATAATTGATTTATGACAATTTCTTTGTACAAGAACAATATCATGTTCCCCGCAACAAGACAAAATCATTGCTAGGTTCCCCACTGTTGAACCATTAATTAAAAAATAACTTTTTTCCACTCCATATACATCAGCTAATAATTGTTGTGCCTCATCTATACATTCAAATGGACTATGTAAATCATCTAATCCTGACAACTCAGTTACATCGATAGATAGTATATCTTTAAACCCCTCTATTGCCTCCTGAGGGAAGTTTAAACCACTTTTATGCCCTGGAACATGAAAAGATAATGGTCCTCTTTCTTTAAACTCTATTAATGCCTCATATAAAGGTATGCGATTTTGATTCATCTATATCTCTTCCTTATTATTTCATTCTTTATCTATTATACAGAACAAAAAAAATAATAGGCATATGCCTATTTAAAAATATGATACTTCTAATTTCCGAAGCTGTTTTAAATAATATATATACTTCGGATCATTTGTCTCCGTATTCACCATGTCCTTTTCACATTCATAACATATCAAATTATTATAAATATATATCCCTTCTTTTCTTTCTGTCTCACAAACAATACAAACTTCATTTTGTGATTTCATATCTTGCCCTCCCTATTTAAATGGACATATTTTATACTCCTATTCCTTAACAATTTACAGAAAAATATACATCAATCTCTTATATAATATGATTCACTCTTGGGCAACGTGTTTGTATTACCATTACTTCTTTTTGCGTGCTGTTTGAAAACACAAAAAAACACGAATCAAATGATTCGTGTTTTAGCTTGCTTGGCGACGTCCTACTCTCACAGGGACAAGGTCCCAACTACCATCGGCGCTAGAGAGCTTAACTTCCGTGTTCGGTATGGGAACGGGTGTGACCTCTCTGCCATCATCACCAAACTATGAAGGCATATTCCTTCAAAACTAGATAACATTTGCTACATATTATATGGTTAAGTCCTCGATCTATTAGTATTCGTCAGCTCCACATGTCACCATGCTTCCACCTCGAACCTATCAACCTGATCATCTTTCAGGGATCTTACTAGCTTACGCTATGGGAAATCTCATCTTGAGGGGGGCTTCATGCTTAGATGCTTTCAGCACTTATCCCTTCCGCACATAGCTACCCAGCTATGCCCTTGGCAGAACAACTGGTACACCAGCGGTGCGTCCATCCCGGTCCTCTCGTACTAAGGACAGCTCCTCTCAAATTTCCTACGCCCACGACGGATAGGGACCGAACTGTCTCACGACGTTCTGAACCCAGCTCGCGTACCGCTTTAATGGGCGAACAGCCCAACCCTTGGGACCGACTACAGCCCCAGGATGCGATGAGCCGACATCGAGGTGCCAAACCTCCCCGTCGATGTGGACTCTTGGGGGAGATAAGCCTGTTATCCCCGGGGTAGCTTTTATCCGTTGAGCGATGGCCCTTCCATGCGGAACCACCGGATCACTAAGCCCGACTTTCGTCCCTGCTCGACTTGTAGGTCTCGCAGTCAAGCTCCCTTATGCCTTTGCCCTCTACGAATGATTTCCAACCATTCTGAGGGAACCTTTGGGCGCCTCCGTTACACTTTAGGAGGCGACCGCCCCAGTCAAACTGCCCACCTGACACTGTCTCCCGGGTCGATAAGACCCGTAGGTTAGAATTTCAATACAGTCAGGGCGGTATCCCACCAGCGCCTCCACCGAAGCTAGCGCTCCGGTTTCAATGGCTCCCGCCTATCCTGTACAAACTGTACCAAAATTCAATATCAGGCTACAGTAAAGCTCCACGGGGTCTTTCCGTCCTGTCGCGGGTAACCTGCATCTTCACAGGTACTATAATTTCACCGAGTCTCTGGTTGAGACAGTGCCCAAATCGTTACACCTTTCGTGCGGGTCGGAACTTACCCGACAAGGAATTTCGCTACCTTAGGACCGTTATAGTTACGGCCGCCGTTTACTGGGGCTTCAGTTCAGAGCTTCGCTTACGCTAACCCCTCTCCTTAACCTTCCAGCACCGGGCAGGTGTCACCCCCTATACTTCGCCTTACGGCTTCGCAGAGAGCTGTGTTTTTGCTAAACAGTCGCTTGGGCCTATTCACTGCGGCTTTCCGTTAAGAAAGCACCCCTTCTCCCGAAGTTACGGGGTCATTTTGCCGAGTTCCTTAACCAGAGTTCTCTCGCACACCTTAGGATTCTCTCCTCGCCTACCTGTGTCGGTTTGCGGTACAGGCACCTTTTATCTCGCTAGAAGCTTTTCTTGGCAGCGGGGAATCAAAGACTTCGCTCCATAAGGAGCTTCCCCATCACAGCTCAGCCTTCACGATAAGCGGATTTGCCTACTTATCAGCCTAACTGCTTGGACGTGCACAACCAATCGCACGCTTCTTCTATCCTTCTGCGTCCCTCCATTGCTCAAACGATAAAGAGGTGGTACAGGAATATCAACCTGTTGTCCATCGCCTACGCCTGTCGGCCTCGGCTTAGGTCCTGACTAACCCTGAGCGGACGAGCCTTCCTCAGGAAACCTTAGGCATTCGGTGGACGGGATTCTCACCCGTCTTTCGCTACTCATACCGGCATTCTCACTTCTAAGCACTCCACCAGTCCTTACGGTCTGACTTCACTGTCCTTAGAACGCTCCCCTACCACTGATACCATTCGGTATCAATCCGCAGCTTCGGTGGTGTATTTAGCCCCGGTACATTTTCGGCGCAGAGTCACTCGACTAGTGAGCTATTACGCACTCTTTAAATGGTGGCTGCTTCTAAGCCAACATCCTAGTTGTCTAAGCAACTCCACATCCTTTTCCACTTAATACACACTTTGGGACCTTAGCTGGCGGTCTGGGCTGTTTCCCTTTTGACTACGGATCTTATCACTCGCAGTCTGACTCCTAAGGATAAGTCATTGGCATTCGGAGTTTGACTGAATTCGGTAATCCGATGAGGACCCCTAGTCCAATCAGTGCTCTACCTCCAAGACTCTTACACTTAAGGCTAGCCCTAAAGCTATTTCGGGGAGAACCAGCTATCTCCAGGTTCGATTGGAATTTCTCCGCTACCCACACCTCATCCCCGCACTT
>NZ_CP013274.1:0-15000 GCF_001455345.1 Bacillus thuringiensis | reverse complement strand
TTTGTCTAGCATCTAAAATAAAAATTGACGTTTCACGTTGTTTGTTTCGTTTAGTTTTCAAAGTTCAACATCGCGTTTCAGCGACTTTTATAATTTAACATTTTTCGTTAAATCCGTCAACAACTTTTTTCTTTCGTTCCTGACGACGCTTATTAATTTACCATATTAATCATTTATTAGTCAACACTTTTTAAAAAAATGCCAAAATAATTTTTATCTTGGCATGATATAAAGCTTAATAACCACTAATGCAGCGACACCGGGTAGCCCTAATAAACTTGTGATCGCCGCTGTACCCAAATTAATTGGAATATGAAAATCAAAATATGTCCCTACGACATTTACGATAAAGAGTAATGCTATTCCTAACGTAATATGAAAGAGTGCCTTTCCTATGAATCGTAACGGCTTAGAAGAAACACCAAAAACAAGGAAAATAAAAACTAACGCAAGAATACCACCAATAATAATTGTAGAATTCATTTTTTCCTCCTTATGAATGACCTATACATAATTATTTGTATGGGACAAGGTGAGGAAAAAGAACATTTATCATATAACACCAATCGTTTTATCCTACTAATCTTTATTCGTTAACACTTTCTTCATAAAAACCGTTAATCGCTCCGTCCAAGCGAAGTGGCCACTACATGTTTAACAAATAAAATAAAAGGTTCTGCTTTTCAGCAGAACCTTTTACCATTGTTCCATTTTTACAGGACGACGTTTTGCCTCTTTTAACAAGAAGAAATATTTCGCCTCTGCTATTTTTAAAGAACAAAGTACATCTTGAGATGGTTCCACACTTTGTTCAACCATTCTCTTCTGACGTAACCATTCGTTCTTCACTTTTTCTAATAGTACAATTAGCTTATCATCATACTCTTTACGCAATTTACCCTTTTTTTGAAAGAACATTTTTGTTTCTCCTCTTATACTTCTCTACGACCTTCTAACGCTTTCGACAGTGTCACTTCATCTGCATATTCTAAATCTCCACCAACTGGCAGACCATGTGCAATACGAGTTACTTTAATACCTGTCGGCTTTAAGAGGCGGGATATATACATCGCTGTAGCTTCCCCTTCAATATTGGGATTTGTTGCTAATATCACTTCTTGTACCGTTTCATCGTGCAGTCGTTTTAAAAGTTGCGGGATATTAATGTCTTCCGGTCCAATTCCCTCCATTGGAGAAATAGCACCACGTAACACATGATATACACCTTGATACTCTTTCATTTTTTCCATTGCGATTACATCTTTCGGTTCTTGCACGACACAAACAACTGATTGATCTCGATGTGAATCGTTACAAATATAACAAGGATCACGGTCAGTAATATGCCCGCATACAGAACAATATGCTAAGTCTCGCTTCGCATTTACAAGTGCTTTCGCAAAACCTAACACATCGTCTTCTTTCATATCTAATACGAAAAATGCCAATCGAACCGCTGTTTTCGGTCCGATTCCTGGCAATTTCATAAAACTATCAATTAGTTTTGATATTGGTTCTGGATAATGCATATATCAATATCCTCCTAGAACATTCCACCTGGTAAGTTTAAGCCTTTTGTAAATTTACCCATTGTAGAGTTTGAAAGTTCATCAGCTTTTTTAAGCGCATCATTCGTTGCAGCTAATACTAAGTCTTGTAACATTTCGATATCTTCTGGATCTACAACTTCTTCTTTAACTTTCACTTCAAGAATTTGCTTATGACCATTTGCAATAACTGTAATCATACCGCCGCCAGCTGTACCTTCAACTGTCTTTTCTCCAAGTTCTTCTTGCGCTTTTGCCATATCTTTTTGCATTTTTTGCATTTGTTTCATCATGTTATTCATATTTCCCATTCCGCCACGCATCATAATTAATTCCTCCTAATTATTATTACTCTTTTATTTCAATAAGTTCTTGCCCTACTAATTTTACTGCCTCTTCTATAAGAGGATCTTCTTTCTTCTCTGGGCTTTCTTCAGAATCCCCACCTTCACGCTGTAAAAAATCTTCACGGATTTTACCCCATTCACTTTTTGGAATGGCAATCATATTTAATCTTTTACTTAGCAATTCAAATAAGGCTTGTTCCACTGTATCCATAGCTTCTCGATTTTCGCTTGCCATTTTACAGTGAATCTCATATTGAAACGCTAAAACGTAAGTATCATCCGAAGCCGCTACCGGTTCACTATTTTCTAATAAAACAGCAAACGCTACTTTGTTGTATGCTTTGAGTCTTCCTAGCAACTCACCCCATACAGCTTTTAATTGTTCTAAATCTTGACGCTTTGCTTGCTTTAATACTTCATTTACGCGTCCGACAGGAATCTTCATACTACCTGTCCGCACTGGCTTCGGTGCTGCACGTGTCTCTCTGACTTCCTGCTGCACACCAGCCGGCACACCATTCTTTTTGACTTGTTCTAACTCTTTCTCCAATTGCTGCATCCTGTTCATAATTGCTTGTAAACGATCTGCACCGTTTGCTTGCATCATAAACTGTTGACACAGTTGTACCATAACAACTTCTAAGAAAATTCGTGGATGATTTGTCCACTTCATTTCCTGTTGTCCCTTACTAAGAGTATGAATGATTTCATAGATTACTTCCGGTTGCATTTCTTCACTTAACATCCGGAATTGCTCATCTACCATTACTCGTTCCAACATATGTTCCAGTTGTGGTGAAGTTTGATATAAAAGCATATCACGATAATAGTAAATGAAATCCTCCATAAAGCGAACCGGATCTTTCCCTTTACCCATCATCTCATCTATGATACGTAATGCTCTTGATACATCATTTTCACGTATACATTCTACTAAGTTGCCTAAGTATTGCTGAGAAACAGAACCCGTTACAGCTAATACATCTTCTGTCGTAACTGTCTCATCACTATAAGATATCGCCTGATCAATAAGACTAAGCGCATCACGCATACCACCTTCAGCGGCACGCGCAACAATTTGTAACGCCTCATCTTCTACTTGCGTACCTTCATTGGTCACAACCGTCGATAATCTCTCAACAATGTCATTTACTGATATTTTTCGGAATTCGAAACGCTGACAACGTGAAATGATTGTAGGCGGTATCTTATGCGGTTCTGTTGTTGCTAAAATAAAGATGACATGTCCTGGCGGTTCTTCTAACGTTTTTAAAAGCGCATTGAAGGCACCCATAGAAAGCATGTGAACTTCATCAATAATGTATACTTTATATTCTACAGCACTTGGAGCATATTTTACTTTATCTCTAATATCTCGAATTTCATCTACACCGTTATTTGAAGCCGCATCAATTTCTAATACATCTGAAATAGATCCTTGCGTAATCCCTAAACAAGAGGGACATTCATTACAAGGTTCAGCTACCGGAGCATGTTCACAGTTGATTGCTTTTGCAAATACTTTTGCAATTGTCGTTTTCCCTGTTCCCCTCGGGCCAGAAAATAAATACGCATGTGAAACTTTCTCTTGAAGAAGGGCATTTTGCAACGTTTTTGTCACGTGCTTTTGACCGACTACATCTTCAAATTTCTGCGGTCTCCATGTTCGGTATAACGCTTGGTATGACACGAAAATACGGCCTCCCTCAAAGGTTATTATCTCATTTATTATAACCCATTCTGTTTATAGATTCCAAAAGTTATTTTCTATACAAAAAACCCACCTTAATATTAAGGTGAGTTTTGTATACATATATAACTGCCGTGCACCTTCTGTCGATTACGTACCATAAGCGTTACTTAAGCAGTTAGCTCGGTTCAGGCACTCCTGCGGCACACGAGAAAACCCGCTTATTGCTGCTTCCTTCCGGACCTGACAAGGTTCACGGGGTCCCGTTGCGCAGGACCCAAACGTCAACACCACTTACTTAAGGCAGGCCTTACAGCAACATAACCTCGAGAAGGGATTCGGCCTCGCTAGAGCGGATTGCGAGTATAGGGCACCGCTACCTCCCCGCTTAGCACGGCAAAGTTAAAACCAATATTCGGTTGCCTTCATTAAAGGCACTATCAGTATAACTTGTTTTTTTATAAAATGCAAATACGTTAATTCTCGTTGCTTTTCTCTAATTTCTTGATAGCTTTTCTTTTTTTACGAAGTTCTCTAAAAAAGTTTGTTAACAGCGTACCGCATTCTTCTTCTAATACACCAGCTACTACTTCACATTGATGATTAAAGCGTTCATCCGTTAAAAGATTCATCAATGTCCCTGCACATCCACCTTTTGGGTCACTTGCACCATATACAACTCGCTTCACTCGTGATAAAACAATTCCACCCGCACACATCGGACAAGGCTCTAATGTTACATATAACGTCGCATCTTCTAAACGCCATGTCCCTAATTTTTTGCACGCCTCATCAATAGCTAACAACTCAGCGTGAGCTATTGATCTTTGCTCAGTTTCCCTTAAATTATGAGCAACACTAATTACCTTACCATCTAACACTATAACTGCACCAATCGGTACTTCTTGTATTGCCTCTGCTTTTTTAGCCTCTTCTATTGCTAACTGCATAAAATAAATATCTTGATCGCGTTCCATAACACAGTCCTCTCATTACAGATAAAGTACACTTATTTCCATTTACTACACATGGGATAACTTTTACAAATTCAATCCACCCTAAGAAAAAAGAGAGGGGATTACATATGAAGAATACTGCCTTACTCATTATCGATATGATTAATGATTTCCAATTTTCACACGGACCCATCCTGGCCAAGAAATGCGAAATTATAACAAACCCTATTTTACAATTAAAGAAAACGATGAAATCCTTCGGCTATCCCATAATTTATATTAATGACCATTATCAACTTTGGAGATCTGATATTGACCAACTAATTACTCATTGTACAAATGAATATAGTGAAAATATCATTCATAAGATTGCTCCAAATTCTGACGATTACATTTTTATTAAACCACATTACTCTGCCTTTTATGAAACACCTTTAAATTCTTTATTAGGTTATTTGAAAATAGAAAATCTAATATTAACAGGAATCGCTGGTAATATATGTATTCTATTTACAGCTAACGATGCTCATATGAGAAATTACACACTGTATGTACCACAGGACTGTATTGCCTCTAATCATGATCAGGATAACCTGCATGCTTTAAAAATAATGGAAGCCACATTAAAAGCAAATATAGTACCGTCATCCCAAATAAAATTTAATTAATACATATATCTATTTTCTAACTTTTTATATCAAATTAACCCGCTCGCTTCCCTCTTGTGCTACAATAATTCTGTTTTGTGTTTTTAGTAGTCACGGCAAATCACTGATTGAAAGGAGGAAACAGCGTGACCGGAGTACCATTTATCACGGTTGAAGGACCAATTGGTGTTGGAAAAACCTCACTTGCGAAGGCAATTTCAGCTCACATGCAACTCCACTTACTAAAAGAGATTGTTGATGAAAACCCTTTTTTAGGAAAGTTTTATGAAGACATCGACGAATGGAGTTTTCAAACAGAGATGTTCTTTCTTTGTAATAGATACAAACAACTAGAAGACATTAACATAAAGTATTTGAATCAAAGGAAGCCAGTAATAGCGGATTATCATATATTTAAAAATTTAATTTTTGCATCCCGTACATTAAAAGATTCTCAATATGACAAGTACATGCAAATCTATCGTATCCTTACACAAGATATGCCTGTGCCAAATGTCATCGTTTATTTAACAGCTAGCCTGGAAACATTACAAAAGCGAATTGCAATGCGTGGAAGAGAATTCGAAAAAAATATGGACCCAAATTACTTACTACAGCTCACAAAAGATTACGAAACAGCAATGGATACTTTCAAAAAGGACCATCCAGATATCCCGGTATTGAAATTTAACGGAGACGATATGGATTTTGTACAAAATCCCGATGATTTAAACGTCATCCTATCCGCCCTTCAAAATACTCTCTTAAAGGAGTCGAAATAATAATGAATTTAAGGCAAAAATATGATATACCAAATGATGCAGTAATTACTATCGCTGGAACAGTAGGTGTCGGAAAATCAACTATGACAACTGCACTAGCTAACGCTTTAGGTTATCGCACATCATTTGAAAAAGTAGATTCTAATCCATATTTGGACAAGTTCTATGCTGATTTCACACGCTGGAGCTTCCACTTGCAAGTATACTTTTTAGCAGAACGATTTAAAGAACAAAAAAGAATTTTTGAATATGGTGGCGGTTTTATTCAAGACCGTTCTATCTATGAAGACACTGGCATTTTTGCAAAGATGCATCATGAAAAAGGTACAATGACGGAAACTGATTATGAAACATACAAAGGTTTATTTGACGCTATGGTCATGACTCCTTACTTCCCTCATCCAGACTTATTAATTTACTTAGAGGGTTCTTTCGATGATATTGTAGACCGTATTCAAGAACGCGGACGCCCGATGGAGCAGCAAACACCAATTGAGTATTGGAAAGAGATGCATGGGCGTTACGAAAACTGGATCAATAACTTTAATTCATGCCCTGTTTTACGATTAAATATTAATGAATACGATATTTTAAAAGATGGAGATTCTATTGAACCAATCATTAAAAAAATTGGCCATTTTTTAAAACAAACACGTAAACTTGTAAAATAAAAAACCCGTGCATACGCACGGGTTTTTCTATTAAATTACTTCTTCTTTGTTGGAGCAATAATTTCACTCTCTGGTTTTCCAGCGTTAATACGCTGACGAACCGTACTTGTACTAATATCGTATGTCTCAGCAATCTCTTTAACAGTCATTTCTTTCCCGTTAATTACTGCTGTTAATACTTTACCTGTACGTTTTGGAGCTGCTTCTTTCTTTACAGCTTCTTTTTTAACTTTTTTTGGTGCCTCTACTTTTGTCGCAGTTTGTTTTACATCACAAGTGCAACCACAAAGTTTACGGAATGTATCATCGCTAATAATGCGTGATACGTTTGCACCACTGTTTAAAATTCTATTGTTCTTACAGACAGGACATTGTACATAATATAAAGTTTTTCCATCTAAAGGAAACGTTTGTATAATAAGATCCATGTTGACTCCTTTCATATCTATGAAGATAATCATCGGAATATGAGTGCGTAATAAGGACAAAATCGCCTTACACCATACTTTATGATTGGTTTTAAAATAAAAACTCGTTACGTGTTGGTAACGAGTTCTCCAATCTCCACTTATATGCGCTGTTGTCAATTATATCTGGAGGAGGTAGAGGGATTCGAACCCCCGCGCGACTCTCGCCGCCTGTCGGTTTTCAAGACCGATCCCTTCAGCCAGACTTGGGTATACCTCCATATTGACATCAAATATAATATCAAAAGAAAAACAGTTAGTCAACCCTACTAAAATAAATTATGAGGAAAGGAAAATTTTACTTTCCCTCTCCTACATTAT
Source organism: Bacillus thuringiensis (assembly GCF_001455345.1). Classification (GTDB taxonomy): domain Bacteria; phylum Bacillota; class Bacilli; order Bacillales; family Bacillaceae_G; genus Bacillus_A; species Bacillus_A thuringiensis_N. Next base: position 7,572 of record NZ_CP013274.1, on the reverse strand, counting down.
AGTACTGACAACGCTCATAATTACCAATCACTCATACCGATGAATGTTTATAAATTTACTTAATAACTGTTTTTCCTCCCATATAAGGGCGAAGAACTTCTGGAATTATAATTGTACCATCTTCTTGTTGGTAATTCTCTAAAATAGCTGCCACCGTACGTCCAATTGCAAGACCAGATCCATTTAATGTATGAACATGTTCTGGTTTTCCGTTTGGTTCACGACGGAAACGGATATTTGCACGTCTCGCTTGGAAAGCCTCAAAATTACTACAAGAAGAAATTTCACGATATGTGCCATAGCTTGGAATCCATACTTCGATATCGTATTTTTTCGCTGCTGTAAATCCTAAATCGCCTGTGCACATGCTCATAACGCGATATGGCAACTCTAACAATTGTAACACGCGTTCTGCATCATTTGTTAGTTTTTCTAACTCTTCATAAGAATCTTCTGGTTTCACGAACTTTACAAGCTCTACTTTATTGAACTGATGCTGACGAATTAAACCACGTGTATCACGGCCAGCTGAACCTGCTTCAGAACGGAAACAAGAGCTAAATGCAGCATATCTTATAGGCAATTGCTCTTTATTTAAGATTTCATCACGGTGCATATTCGTTACAGGTACTTCAGCTGTTGGAATTAAGAAGTAATCTTCACTTTCAATACGGAATGCATCTTCTTCAAACTTTGGAAGTTGTCCAGTTCCTGTCATACTTGCACGGTTTACCATATACGGAGGTAATACTTCTTCGTATCCGTGCTCATCAGTATGAAGATCAAGCATAAAGCTAATTAAAGCACGCTCTAACCTTGCGCCAGCACCTTTATAGAATACGAAACGGCTTCCCGTTACTTTCCCAGCACGTTCAAAGTCTAGAATTCCTAAATCTGTAGCGAGATCCCAATGTGGTTTTGGTTCAAAAGCAAATTCCTTCACATCTCCCCAAGTACGCGCTACTACATTATCATCCTCTGTTTCACCAACTGGAGCAGATTCATGAGGGATATTTGGAATAGATAACATTAATCTTTCTAAATCTTCTTCAACTGTACGAAGTTCATTATCAAGATCTTTTACTTTTTCTCCAACTTCACGCATTTCTAGAATTAGAGCTTCCGCATCTTTCTTTTCGCGCTTCAATACAGAGATTTGTTGAGATACTTCATTACGTTTACTTTTTAGTTCCTCTGTTTGAACAAGTAGTTCTCTTCTTCTCGTATCTAACTCTTCAAAGCGACCAAAATCAGTTAAATCTTCGCCTCTATGTTGTAACTTTGCTTTTACTTCTTCAAAATTTGTACGTAAAAATTTAATATCAAGCATTATATACTCCTCCTTTTATTTTATAAAACACAAAAAACTCCCGTCCCTATATAAAGGGACGGGAGTTAACCCGCGTTGCCACCCTAGTTGAAAGCATTACCGCCTTCCTCTCAAGTAGAAATAACGGCTCTTCACCGGGAACGTTTACTAATCATAAAGATATTCCACATTCCATTCCAGGATGGATTCACAAACTGTTTCTATCGATTTCCACCAACCACCGACTCTCTATAAGAAACCACATTTGTTACTACTTCCTATCAACACGCTTATTTTATAAAATTGTTACCATCAATTTACTATAATCTTATACAAGTTGCAAGTTACTTATACAACTTTTTTCATTTTCGCTTCTTTTACCATTTCTACAAAGTATGCTGTTACACGATGATCATCCGTCAATTCCGGATGGAATGAAGCAGCTAAAAACTGTTTTTGTTTTACCGCTACCATTCGGTCGCCATGCGTAGAAAGCACTTCGACATCATCTGCTACATCTACAACATACGGGGCACGAATAAATACGCCAACAAAATCTTCTCCCACACCTTTAATAGAAAGTGCAGCTTCGAAGCTATCTTTTTGACGCCCGAACGCATTGCGCTCAACTGTAATATCCATAGCACCAATATGTGCTTCTTCATAGCCAATAAGTGTTTTTGCAAGAAGAATCATTCCTGCACATGTACCAAACATTGGTTTACCAGACTTCGCGAATGTACGAAGTGGCTCCATGAAAGCATACTTATCAATAAGACGGCGCATTGTTGTACTTTCACCGCCTGGTAAAATAAGACCATCAATCTCTTCAAGTTGCTCTATACGCTTTACAACAACAGCTTCTGCACCACTTGCCTCAACTGATTTTACATGCTCACGAACTGCACCTTGAAGACCTAGTACACCGATTTTCACCATTTTAAAGTTCTCCTTCAATTACCATCCGCGCTCTTGCATGCGTTGTTCTGGTAATAACGTTGAAATTTCGATACCTTTCATCGCATTACCTAATCCTTTAGAAAGGCTTGCAATTAGTTCGTAATCCTCATAATGAGTCGTCGCTTCAACGATTGCACGTGCAAATTTCTCTGGATTCTCTGATTTGAAGATACCAGATCCAACAAATACACCATCCGCACCAAGTTGCATCATTAACGCTGCATCTGCTGGTGTTGCTACACCACCTGCTGCAAAGTTTACAACCGGCAAACGACCAAGGCGTTTAATTTCAAGTAGTACTTCATAAGGAGCACCAGTGTTTTTTGCATATGTCATTAACTCATCTTCACGTAGACTTGCAACTTGACGGATTTCTGCATTGACTTGGCGCATATGACGCACTGCCTCTACAATGTTTCCTGTTCCTGGTTCACCTTTTGTACGAAGCATAGATGCACCTTCTGCAATACGACGTGCAGCTTCTCCGATATCACGGCAACCACATACAAACGGAACTGTGTAATCACGTTTATTTAAATGGTATACTTCATCGGCAGGAGTTAATACTTCACTCTCATCGATATAGTCTACCCCTAATGATTCTAATACACGTGCTTCTACAAGGTGACCGATACGGCATTTTGCCATAACCGGAATTGACACAGCACCCATAACTTCTTCAACGATCGTTGGGTCTGCCATACGAGAAACGCCACCTGCTGCACGAATATCTGCTGGTACGCGCTCTAATGCCATAACAGCAACTGCGCCTGCCTCTTCTGCAATTTTTGCTTGTTCAGCGTTAATTACGTCCATAATAACGCCGCCTTTTTGCATTTCTGCCATTCCACGTTTTACACGTTCTGTCCCTGTTACATTTGTCATGTTACAAAAACCCCCCTAGGTGAATTGCTTTTCCCCGTTAAAGGCGAAAATTAAGAATACTCTTACATTCTACCACTAACCATCAGATGCTTGTCTACTACTTTTTCATAAAGTCGGTATGAAAAATAGGAATAAGAAAAAGCCCCTACAATGAGGAGCTTTTAAAACCAACCTTTTACTGTATCAACAGCACTATTCCATATACCACTAAAGAAAGAACCGATTCCGCGCATAGAACGAGTAAACCAATTCGCTTCTTCTACTGCAGATGTTGTTACAAGATCTATTTGTAATGACTTACCAGATAAAAATCCAGGATCATTCGTATCTTTTGGTGTAATTACCATCTGGCCAAGTGCAGCTCCCTTTTTAATAGGTGCTTCTTGTCCCTTACTTGCTTCTTTTAATTCTGTTTTATAAACATCTTTACTTCCCTTTGGCATTGGAAGTGAAACAGCTTGTTTTGTTTGAACTGCTACATCTTTATCTTTTGCATTTTCTACTCGTACTGTTTCATGTCCTTTTATCGAAGAACCTTTTTTATACACTTTCTTCATTTCAAAGTTATCAAATCCGTAATCATATAGCTTCTTTGTCTCATCGAAACGTGCTTGACGAGAATTTGTTTTAATGACTACAGAAATAAAACGCATTCCATTTCTTTCAACTGTACCAGTGAAACAATCTCCTGCCTCTGGAGTTGATCCTGTTTTCAGACCATCTACACCATCATATGCCTTAGATAAACCTTTTAACATCCAGTTCCAGTTCAACATTTGAAATTTCTCTTTTTCGGGACGGAAAACTTTCATCGGAGTTTTTGCTGTATCTAATACTTTAGGATAATCTTTAAGTAGATGTTGTGCTAAAGTTGCAACATCCTTCGCAGACATTTTATTTTCTTCATCCGGTTGTGTACCTTCAGGATGCATTCCTTTTAAATCTTTGTTCGTTAAGCCTGTAGAATTGACAAATTTATAATTTTTCAATCCTAGTTCTTTCGCCTTATCATTCATCATTTTTACGAAGTTTACTTCTTTATCCGCAATTGCTTCTGCTAATGCAATTGTTGCACCATTTGCAGAAAAGATTGCCATCGCCTCATATAACTCTTTTACTGTATAAGTGCCACCATTTTCTAATGCAACATTTGATAATGAAGCATCTTGTGAAACTTTATATGCATATTCAGAAACCTTAATTTTTTGATCCCACTTAAGTTTTCCTTTATCCACTGCTTCATGAACTAAATATTCACTCATCATTTTTGTCATACTAGCAATTGATAATAATTCATCTGCATTCTTTTGATATAAAATCTTACCAGAATTCGCTTCAACTAAAATTGCCGCACCTGCTTCAATGTTTAAAGCAGATCCTGTTTCTGCTGACGCATTGCTATATGGTAACAACATACTACAAGCTAGTGTAAGCATTGTTACTAACGCAATGAACCTTTTGCAAAACATACCTTTCACTTTTGCTACCCCCAATATCTATGTACTCACATAACCGTTATTCTAACATAATCAAAAAAAAATAGACAGAGATATCAAATCTCCGTCTATTTGTATATAAGACATTATAATGAGTAGTTTGGAGCCTCTTTTGTAATTTGTACGTGGTGAGGATGGCTTTCAAGTAAACCCGCACCTGACATGCGAATAAACTGTGCATTCTCACGTAAGAATTCTAAATTCTGTGCTCCGCAATAGCCCATACCTGCACGTAATCCACCAACTAACTGGTGAACTGTATCTGCTAAAGGTCCTTTATATGGTACTCGTCCTTCAATACCTTCTGGAACAAGTTTTTTATTTCCTTCTTGGAAGTAACGATCTTTACTTCCTTTTTCCATCGCTCCGACAGAACCCATACCACGATATACTTTAAATTGGCGACCTTGGTAAATTTCAGTTTCACCAGGGCTTTCAGCAACACCAGCAAACATGCTACCTAGCATAACAACATGTGCTCCTGCTGCTAAAGCTTTAACCATATCACCAGAGTACTTAATACCACCATCGGCAATGACTGGGATACCGTGTTTACGAGCTTCTGTTGCACAATCATAAACCGCTGTTAATTGTGGTACACCAACGCCAGCTACAACACGTGTTGTACAAATAGAGCCTGGTCCAATACCAACTTTAACTACGTTTGCACCTGCTTCAATTAATGCTTTTGTTGCTTCAGCAGTAGCAACATTTCCAGCGATAATGTTTAGTGACGGATATTTTGCACGAACTTCTTTTACTTTATCAATAACACCTTGAGAATGCCCATGAGCTGTATCAAGTACGATTGCATCTACGCTAGCTTTTACTAATGCATCGATACGAGTCATAGCATCAGCCGTTACACCAACCGCTGCTCCAACTAATAAGCGCCCTTGCTTATCCTTCGCAGAATTTGGGAATTCAATTACTTTTTCAATATCTTTTATTGTAATAAGCCCTTGTAATACACCGTTGTTATCAACAAGAGGGAGTTTTTCAATTTTATACTTTTGTAGGATCTTTTCAGCTTCTTCTAGCGTTGTACCAACTGGAGCTGTAATTAGCTGTTCTTTTGTCATTACGTCGGAAATTTTGATTGAGTAGTCTTGGATAAAACGCATATCACGGTTTGTGATAATACCAACTAACTTTCGCTCATCTAAATTATTTACAACCGGTACACCTGAGATACGGTATTTTCCCATAAGATGCTCTGCATCATACACTTGATGTTCTGGAGTTAAAAAGAAAGGATCTGAAATAACGCCACTTTCAGAACGTTTTACTTTATCAACTTGCTCTGCTTGTTGTTCAATAGACATGTTTTTATGAATAATTCCTAAACCGCCTTGACGAGCCATTGCAATAGCCATATCAGCTTCTGTTACTGTATCCATTCCTGCACTAATTAACGGGATGTTTAACTGTAAGCTTTCAGATAAAACTGTTTTAACACTTACTTCTCTTGGTAGTACATCTGACTTTGCTGGTACAAGTAATACGTCATCAAAAGTCAAACCTTCTTTAACAAATTTAGATTCCCACATAATTGTTCCCCCCATGATACCAGAAATTATTATTAGTAGCTTATCAATTGGTTAAAATACTGTCAAGGACGTATATATATGTTAGAATTTTTAGACAATAAAAGGAGCGTAATATATGCATCAAACACATTGTACTTGGCAGCAATTAAGTTTCTTCTTTTCATCTCAAAATGTACAACGTTATCTTGCCCGTTGTTATGAAAAATCCTCCATACAAGATGCTGAAAAAAAAAGTTTTGAAAATTGTTATCCCTTTATTTATTACTTAGAACATGGAAAAAATTATTATGAATTATATAAGGTATCCCCTTTCTCAATTCAACCAATGTTATTGTTTTATGGAATGAGCCAACTTTTTAAAGCCTGCTTACTAACCATTGATCCTAACTATCCAGAATCCACTACTGTTTTAGCTCATGGTGTTACGACCCGTAAACGAAAAAAACAAGGATATCAATTTTTAGAAGATGAGGTGAAGGTACAAAAAAACGGATTATTTACTCATGTTGCAGAACAGCTGTTTCACATGAAACACTTAGAATCAGAGAAGTTTAACATGTTGGATTTAATGGGAAATATTCCTGAATTACAAAACTTATTTCGCTATAGTCAAAGAGGTGCCACTTTATATAAAATTGATTCAACACATACAAATGAGCTTTCTTTTTCAGTCAACATACTAGATCGACTCCATATGACTACAGAAAGATTTTCACGTTACATTGAATCAACTTGTAAGCATTTATCCATGCAACATGTCCCTGGGAAAACGAGCGAATCGAATTTGCTTTTTACAGCTCCTATCCAATCGTGGAATCCTATATATAGTACGCCCTTATACTACGAATATCTTGCTGATACTTATTACTTACCACTTACAACTGACCCTAGAAATCCTAAACCTGTATTACCCGAACTTCTTGTTCATTATTTATTGCTCTACAATTTAAGTATGATTTCTAGATATGAAACAGATTGGTGGTATGATTTACTTGGAAGCTATGGTTCTGAAGATTACCCGTTTATTTATCAATTCCTTAATATTTCTGCTCAAAAAATCCCTTACTATATTTCGGCTTTTTTACTAGCAGAACCGAGCCTATTTCATGGGAAATAAAAAAACACAAGTCAAAAGACTTGTGTTTTTAGTTGCTTGGCGACGTCCTACTCTCACAGGGACAAGGTCCCAACTACCATCGGCGCTAGAGAGCTTAACTTCCGTGTTCGGTATGGGAACGGGTGTGACCTCTCTGCCATCATCACCAAACTATGAAGGCATATTCCTTCAAAACTAGATAACATTTGCTACATATTATATGGTTAAGTCCTCGATCTATTAGTATTCGTCAGCTCCACATGTCACCATGCTTCC
>NZ_CP013273.1 GCF_001455345.1 Bacillus thuringiensis | reverse complement strand
GCTTTTTTACGCTATGGCGAAGTAAAAAATGGAATGAGTATAAAGCATATTGGCAAAATTGCTTTTCAAACTGCCAAAACTGGTTTTGGAAAAATGGGAGAAGATGTTGCAACGACAAAATCAAATTTTATTTTTACATCATATATTTCAACTACAGACAAAATAGACATTATTGAAGATGAATTAAAATTTCTCAAAGATAGAATGTTAGTTGATATTGACTTGACTGTAACATATGGAAAATATAGTGTTGGTAGTGCTTCAAAAGATATTAACAAGACATACTTTTCAACTCAAAAAATGACATTAAATAAGGGTTCTATTTTAAAATATACTAACTCAAAATATTTAAGATTAGAATTAGTTAAATTTAATAGCAATACTTTGAAATGTGAGAGTGTTACTGTTACAAACGAAAAAAATATAAACGCAAATGGAATATATGCTATTCAAGGGTATGTTAGATTAAAACCTCTTACACAATCTGATATTGACATGATATTAGCAGACATGCAAGTTTTAAATTACACTTCATCCACTAACAACGTACCGAGTAATTTAGATAGTTTTCAAAAAATGGTAAATTATACCCCGTCAGTAAGTAATGACACTGTTACAACAACTACTACTGCGTTTGATTATTACAAATATCCAGTTACACCTATTTGGGGACATGAATATTTAGAGCATTGGTATGAGAAAATTTATGACGGTGTAAATAATATATCAATAGCATTAGACGGAGATAGTATAACTGCTGGTTACGCTCCACTATCATCGGTTCAAGATACTTTTTTTGGCATGAAAGATTATGCACTTAAAAAAATAATGAAGGCAGGGAATTATGATTTAAAAAAATTATCAATACTAAACAATGGTTTTGGTGGTAGAAATACGAATGAATGGGTAGGAAACCCAACTTATGCTTTGCCTTACTATTTACAAAAATACCCTAATGGTTTTTTACAAACATCGATGGAACATAACCCAGACCTTTTAATAATTGGATGGGGAATGAATGACGCTGATAAAAACCATACGAAGTTCGCTGGGTTAACACTAGAACAAAGATTAAACTTATTTAAAACAAATATGGAAGAAGGATTGAAAAGAATAAGAGGAAATACAAGTGTTAATGGTAGACCAGCTTATAATAAAACCGTAAAAGATTTGGCTATTATCATCACTTTGCCAACAGTTGGAACAGTTTATAATACTGGGAGAACCTATGTAGAGTGGTTTCAAAATGTTAGACCTATAATACAAGAATTATGTCGTAAATACGAGTGTGCGTTTGCTGATTTTACAGCGAGAACTTACGCACATAATGATATGTCTATAAAAACATGGTCAGCTTTAAATTCAGATGGCGTTACTTATGGATCGATACACCCTAACAAATACTCAATGGCTCAAATTATGTCACAGTTACAAGATTTAATATATCCTGTTTGCATGTGGAATATTGATATTGATTAATATATATTTAGGATTGCATGGGAAAATATCGGTTCAGCAGTAATTGGTTCAACGACAATATATTATTGGAAACGTACTGCATAAAAAAATAAAAAGGAAAATAAAAAATGAAATTAGATTATAACTCACGTGAGATTTTCTTTGGTAATGAAGCTCTAATCGTAGCTGATATGGCCAAGGGAAGTAACGGAAAACCAGAGTTTACTAACCATAAAATTGTAACTGGTTTAGTATCAGTTGGCGCAATGGAAGACCAAGCGGAGACTAACAGCTATCCAGCTGATGACGTGCCAGACCATGGAGTGGTATCGCAAGGGTTACCTTTTTTTGGTTATGATACAAAGCGAAGCAAGACACTATACATAGACAATGAAGATACTGACAGAGAGTTAAACAAAAGGCTTAGAAATAAAGATAATGCACCAGAAGACTTACATTTTTTGACAGGTGGAGAGTTTATGCTTGATGATTCGCACCACATGAACTTATTATATGAATACATTAAAGAAAATGATATAAAATTCGTGATCTTGGATAATTTAATGACAATGCTAAGAAATGGAGACATTATCTACGGTAAAGACTTTGAACCAATGCTTAGGAGAATTACACGCTTAAAGTTACTTTTCCAAGACGTTACTTTCTTGTTAGTAGCTCATGCAAACAAATCAGCTTATGCAAACTCAATGGACGATAAAGCATATATGGTAAAGCCTAGTGACGCCTTGGGTGGTTCTACTCTAACAGCATGGGCAGAATTTATGTTAATGTTAAGCCCTAAACGTGGCAAGCATAACGACTTCTCTAAGTTATCAGTCAAAGCGCGTGGATATCAGTTTGACGATGATTTAAACTTTTCATACGTTGATTCAGTATTCACTTGCGTCAATAAATCAAAAAAAGAACCAGATAGCGAACTAGTGGAAAAAGTAAAGGCTGAAACTCCAATCGAAACGACGAAAGAATCGGCACAGGCTTTCTTAGACTTAGCTAAAGAGAAAGGAAAAGTAACAGAAAATGAGTGATAAAAAATACGTTGTTTATTACCATGAAAAAGTAAATGAATACTTCTATGACTATTATTCAAGGTTTAACATGAATGAACAATATTCAAAACCTGTTTTATACAGTGATGACTTTAAATTAATAGAGAGAGCAAAAAATGAACTCAATGAACGACTACAAGAACAAAGCTATTATTTTACACGCTGAAGTGTACGGTTGGTTATATCGTGCATTAGATGAAATGGTAAAAGCAGAATGGCATAATGACGAACTTTTCAAAGTATGGCTTGGACGTGCTGAATTTCTAGTCAGACAGTCGAAAAAATTGCATGCAGCTTGCGAAAATGATTATTCTAAGCGTGCATTGATTAGGGCATTACAATTAAAAGTAGAAATAAATAAAAAAATATCATCTAATATTTGACAACGATAATTAATTTTGGTATAATAGTATATATAGAAATAAAGGAGAACTAACAAATGGTAGTCAAATTAACGCAAAAACAAGCTGATTATCTTGAAACTTTTGTAAACCTTGAAGATGAAATAAACAAAAAACGAGCGCTTTGTCACATCACTCGTTTTGGTTATGGATACAATTGGATAGGCGGCGATAAATGTCCAAGTAGTGCTTTTGAGTGTTACGAGCAATTGAAAATGGTTGAAGCTGTCATTAACGGTTATGAAGTTATTGAACCTAAATTTAAGTTTTATAACTTCTCTGATAAGTAGCGGAGGAACTGCATTATATTATGCTGGACAGTCTAAACAATTAACAAAATTCGAGCAAGATGCTCTTGAAGTTAAAGAAGGCAGCGAGGAATATAAAGCTTTGTTAGCTTTAGGTTTCGTTGAAGAAGAAGTATGATAACATCTTTTGAATCACTAGCTGAAAGGCGATTGATAACTCTTAATTATCACAAAAAGGATAGTCAGCAGTACATCAACAGCTTAAATTACTTTGAATATGCTAGAATGTACTTTGAAAAAAATGGCTTTCCTGATGATAACAGACGAGTTTATCAAAGTGGCAAGCGAAAAGGCCAAAAAGTTGGTTGGTCTGATAAAGAGGAAAAACAGCAGAAAGAAGACATCAGAGAGTTCATATATGAAAAGCAATTACAAAAGTTTAAGGGCAGAAGAAAAAGCTAGTAAGCATTATGCTAGAGGTGTCAGAAAGCTGTCTAAAGAGCTTGAAGAAATGAATGAGACAAAGTATAGGGCAGAACCTAACGAGTGCTTGTATGGCTTAATAAGTGAATTATGGAGCTATTGGGGTAAAGGTTATATTTTGCAACTACTTAAATATGATATAGATATTTCAAGACAAGGAAATACATTTATTGTAGAAAGAGGAATGTATAGATGAAACTAAGTGAGATTGAAGCGGTAGGAAGAACAAAGATTTTTACTGGTGAGTTTAGGCTTTATAAAGATATGTCCGAATTAAATGAATATATAGAAGAAGTTGATGTATACACAGCAGAGCAAATGCAAGAGTATACAAAAGAATGCGTTATAGCTGCTTTAAAAGAATATGTAGGTCCATACTCTGATAAGAAAGCCAATAGCATTATTTCAAGAGTTGTGAAATAGAAATAGAAATGGAACGAACAATGACTAAAGAGTTATTTATTATAGAAAGAGGAGAAAATGGAAACAATTAACATTAAATTTGATAAAGAACAGCTAGAAGAAGTTGTTAAAAAAGTTACTGAAAAACTTAAAAAAGAGAAAGATAACTTTTATGAGCTTTCAGATACAGCACAGGAAAAAGTGTCAGTAATGTATTTAGAATTTAATGAAGCAAATCATGCAAGCGAGAAAGGTAAACTTTACTTTGGGCATGCTTTCCATACTTTGTCAAAAAACTATGCTTCGGAGTTTTATTTATCTAGTGAATCTGATTTGATAAAAGCCTTAGAGCTTAAAAGCCAAGGTTGGAAAGAAGAGGTTATCGAATGAGCGTATTTGAACAGCTTAATGCAATTAATGTAAATAGTAAAGTTGAACAAAAAAAGACAGGAAAAACTTCACTAAGTTATCTTTCTTGGTCTTGGGCTTGGGCTGAATTTAAAAAAGTTTGTCCTACTGCTACTTACGAGATTAAAAAATTTGATGACGGTAAAGGGAAACTAGTTCCATATCTATATGATAATTCTTTAGGCATTATGGTATTTACTTCTGTTACAGTTGATGATATTACACATGAAATGTGGCTTCCTGTAATGGACGGAGCTAACAAGGCAATGAAGTTTGATTCTTATACTTATAAGACTAAGTTCGGAGAAAAAACAGTTGAACCTTGCCTGTAATGGACTATCGTAACCAATCTATCCCAGTTGAAAAACTGACTTCTATGGACGTAAATAAAGCCATTCAGCGTGGACTAGTTAAGGCAATTGCTCGTCATGGTTTAGGGCTATATATTTATGCAAATGAAGATTTACCAGTTCTAACAGAAGAACAAAAAGAGCTTGAAGCAGAAAAACAACGACTTAGAGAGATTCAGCCACTTATAAAACGAGCTGAACAACTAGGATACCAAAATATTGACAGCTTGAAAAATAAGACTAAAAAAGAAATTACCGACATCATGAAGATTTGGTTAGCACAGCAAGAAACAGAAAAAGGGGAATAATTAAATGGCAATCATCACAGTAACAGCACAAGCGAATGAAAAAAATACACGTACAGTAAGTACAGCAAAAGGCGATAAGAAAATTATTTCAGTCCCATTATTTGAAAAAGAAAAGGGATCTAACGTAAAAGTTGCGTACGGTTCGGCTTTCTTGCCTGATTTCATTCAATTAGGTGACACAGTAACGGTCAGCGGTCGTGTACAAGCCAAGGAATCAGGAGAATACGTAAATTATAACTTTGTTTTCCCTACGGTTGAAAAAGTATTTATCACTAATGATAATAGTAGTCAATCACAAGCTAAACAAGACTTATTTGGTGGTTCTGAACCTGTTGAAGTTGATGAATCAGAACTTCCTTTCTAGAAAGGTGGTTACATGTACACAGAAGAAGAGAGAGAGCAAATTATCGACATCGTGGATAAAATGAGCTTATTAAGACAAGACTTTGACGGAGCTTTCGCTTGGATCAAGGAAAACGTATCAATGCCATTTGACTTTGACGGAGAACAGCAATTTATATCAGAATTGAAGCAGTTAGTTAAAATTAACGCTTTAAAGTTTGGTAAAATATATGAGGGAGTATTAAATTGACAACATTAAGAGAGCTACACAAAAAACTTAAAATTAAACAAACGCTTGACAACTATGTACGCAACACAAATAAAAAATATAAACATAACTTTGTGGCTGATGAAATTCTTGGCGAGGGAATGGCTAAACTGATCGAGCTTAATACACAAGGCAAACTTGGACGACATGCACAGCAAATTGCTTATATTAACCATAATTTGAGCTTACAGCGACAAAAGGAACAACTGGAACAAGTTAACGAACGACTTGCTAAACGTGCTGAGAAAGCCCAAAAATTGCTTGACACGGAACTTCTGAAAGATAGCTACATCGAAACGCTTGAAATGTTTAGTAAATACCATTCAGCAAAATATAATATGTGGGACGAACCAGAAACTCCAACTAAAGTGATTGAGTTCATGGAAAAGAATGGAGTTAAACAAGGTAAATGGCTACGTCCTGAAGGAGTTGACGCTTGGTTCAAAGAACGAATCATTTGGTTCAAGAATAAATTGAAAGAACAATAATATTAAGAATAAAAACTTTAGGCTTGACAGCTTAGAGCTTTTTTGATATAATAATACATATAGTTAAAGAAAGGAGGTAATAAAATGATTTTAATACAATGCGTAACCTGTGGGTCTTCAAGTTTCACTAATGGTAAATGTGATTATTGCGGTAACAAGTACGAAGTAAATGAAGACAAAATATTTTACGGCAATTCGAAAGAAGATGATTCATCATTAGATGAGGATATAACCTTTCAAGAAACTCCTGCTGGTAAATTAATACTAAAAATCATGATCTATACTTTAATATCTATTGTTTGGTTTGCGATAACTGTATTCATTCCACCGCTATTTATAATAACAATTATTTTATTAGTAGTCTATGGGACTTATCGCTTGATAAATAAAAAGAAATAGCTTATAATAAGGTATAGAATAAACTAGAAAGGTAACAATGAAACAAAAATACTTTAATGACAAAAGATATTGCCACTGCTTCGATATACCAATGAGTAATGGTTTAGGAGTTTGCAAAGATTGTAGAGGATACGTGAACATCTGTTATAGTTGCGATCGCTGTCTACACTGCTGGTTTACATCACAGGTTGAACTATTTACCGAATATGATGAACCTAAGTTGCTGGAACTTATAGAAAACTGGAATAAATTTTACCAAACTAGAAAGACAAGGAACAGTTAATGTTTGACAAAGGAAAAGCAATTTGATAGAATGTAATTATGAAAGAGGTGAAGAGATGACAACCGAAGAAATAGTGCAAAACTATCAAGTAAAATTGTTAAAGATTATATTTAAAGAGATTGATAGCCTGATGAAGAAAAAAGAAAAGGCTGATATAAACGCACAAAAACTTGCTGAAAATGGGTACTCTGTGAGAACGTCAGCACACTGGAAGTCAGTAGGAAATGCAGAGTTTTACATTAAAGAGATGTATGAAAAATTGAGTGCTTTAGCTGAAATTGATAGACTATTCCATTGGTCAAGTCGTTTACATCAAGAACAATTGCAATTTGTTAGTAAATACCCTAAAGTAATGGAAAAATATAGACAGGCGAACTAAGGAGAACAAAATGAAAGTATATGTTTTAACCGCAGATACCTATTGTGGAAGTTGGGGTTCAGAAATAAGCCTTTTAGGAGTATTCTCAACTAAAGAGGAAGCTGAAAAACAAGCTGATGTAATGCAATGTGACATTTCTATTGTGAATATTGATGAAGTTGAAGAACCTAAATACTTAGGAGGATATTGCGAATGAAAGATACAGTAAAAACTTTAATGATAGCTGTAGGTATAGGCTTTACACTTATCGCTATCACTTGGATAGGTATAATTGCAACGTTGCTTATTACATGGATTGGGGGTAACATCTAATGAATTATGGTACAAATAATCACTATGCCAATGAATACGGTATGGAACTTAACGAATACTTTAAACATCATTTTAACTATGAAGAGCTTGCAGGCTGGTATACAATGCAGGTATTAAAGTATCTAGTGAGAGCTGGCAAGAAAGAGGGTGAAAGCTACGACAAAGACCGTAACAAGGCTTTAGACTATGCAGGAGAACTTGCTAACTTAAGTAACGAGAATGAGCTTACAGAATACACTACTGACGACATTATGGGCTTTGCACAAGATATAGCTGATGATTTCAAACAATGGAAAGACGAAAGAAATAACTTTAAATCAGAGTTCACGAAAGAAGAAATAAAAGCGATTGATGAAAGATACTTGGAATTTATTGAAGAGGTCTAAAGTTAATTCTTGACAAATATAAAGTAATTTGATAATATTGTTTTATAGAAAGGGGATTAAACAATGGCAACACAAAAAGCTATAAAGGTCGTAGCTTATAACCCTACAACGGAAGAAGAGCTACACTTTAGTTGTAAGGCTCAATGTGCTAAGTATTTCGGACTTAAAGCTAATACAGTCATCAGGTGGCTTGATAATGGTAGACCTGTAATTGAACTGCTGGTAGACCTAGATAGAAACCAAGTAGAAATTGAAAAACAAAGCAAACTGAATGGCTTTGAATTATTTACAATTAAGGAGTGGTTGGATAATGGAAAATGAATGGACTTATTATATAGTCACATGGTACGAATTGAAAGACACTGGGACTATACAGTTTTGGAAAGAAAATAAAACTAAAGTTTATAGTTTAAGCGAAGCACACGAAATTAAAGAATCAAAAGAAATCATAACAGGGCATAAAGCAGAAATTAGAAAAATAACTGAAATCACGGAGATTATAGCATAATGACAAATGAAGAATTATATGAAAGAATCACTAGCGTACTAAAAGAACAAGGTATCGCAATAAATCAATTTGAGTTAAAAGTTAAATCTGAAACAGGTAAATATCCTAACCTAAGAATAACTAAATCACGCTTGAGCTTGCCAAATACCGTAGCATTCCCTTATCTTACTATGTTTTTCAATGATGATGAAATGCACGAGCTTACACTTAAAAAGATGAATAATTTAGGAACAGGCGAAGAGGCTATGGACTTACTAGATGAGTTGTTATATAGCTTAAAGCCAAGTAAAGAGTATCTATATAAGCAACGATTGAAGCGTAAAATGCAAAGGGAGGCAATGAGATAATATTACACAAGTACACAAGGAAGATTAATAGTTCAAAATATCCACGGTCAACAGCTAGAAAGATCGCTAATGACTTGAACAAGAATGACCCTTTTAATAATTATCTAGTGAGCCTTGAGCTTGGTTCTAAAAGGTATATTATTGAAAAATTTGAAATTAAAGGAATGAATAGATGAAGCGTTACTATATAGAAGAAGAAGACGGCAAAGAGATTAAGCGAAAACTTACAACTTTTGCTAATGATGATTTAACACAGCTTTCAGATGATGAGCTAGAAACATTATATTATGAATCATCTGCTCAATTTTTAGCTAAAGCAATGCACTTTATGAAGATTGAGAACGAACTATTTTCAAGAAAGAATGTAATTGTAAGTGATGAAATTCTAATAAATGCCGGCAATAATATTATTGAAGCTATTAATCAGGTAAGCAATTGAAGCGCAAAAAGGAGAGCAATTATCTTTATTTTAACAGACGACACAACTAGAAGTATCGTATTGATTCAAAAGGCTCATAAAAGGGCGGATAAGGGCTTTAATGATATTGTGGCACAATTATATGAACAAGAGTTTAAAACGCAAGAGAAAGCAAAATATGAGCATATAAGGCAAGCTAAGGAGAAAGCACTTGAAGAACAACGAATTAGTGAAGAAAATCAACGAAGAGTTGAAGCTGAAAAACAAGCCTAAGTTGACAGAATCGCAAGAGAACACGATGAGGAAACTGAACGATCTAATAATAGAGGAAGTCAACATGTTAGTGAAAAAGATGAAATGATACCGAACAAAGAACAGACCAATAAAAGGTCATTATGCAAAGAAAATAAATTAAAAAATAGAAAGTAGGATATCTTCAATTACAAAAGAAAGCCCCACAATTAAGTGAGGGCCTTTTTCGTATTATTTTTTAGCAATGATTGGTTTGTCGATTCCGTTAGCTTGCATGAAACGAATATCAATAGGCGAACCTTTCCAATCGAAGTTTTTAAGGTCTTTGCCAGTTGTTTCTTTATAAGTTTTACGAACAATTGCCAATTGGTCTGGGTGTGATAGAGCGACATTACCGTACGAGTTGGCACAATGCCATGCCATATTAGAGAAATCAGAAGCTTGTAATCTTCCGTCAGAAGCAATGTAGACATGAGCAAAGCCATTTTCAGGGTTATGATTAGGTAACCAGTTGTTGTAGAAGCCAGCGTTAGCACCATTCGAACCAGCGTCATTGTGAATTACAACCCCAGTAGGGTTATAACCACGTACACCAGCATTAGTTATATTCATTCTTTTTTATCCTCCGTTTGTTCTTCTTCTACTTCTGGAACACTTACACCGTTCTTTTTCATAAGTTTAACCAAACCGTCGAACATAGGACTGATTTTTGCGACCAAATAAATAAATTGCCCTACAAAGTACAATAAACCTACGTCAATCACAGTTTTGGCAATATCAGAAGTTGAGGGAGTTTGTGTAAAGAAGAAGACCGCATATAAAACCCACAGGGATAAAATAACCGTTAAGTCAATCACAAGTCTACGTTTGAAAGGTGGGTTCATTGCTTCTCTATCTTTTACCCATGTAGCGAAAAGAATCGCTAAAATTAAGATAGTTATTAAAATCATTCTAGTTACCATTTTGTTTCGCTTTCTATTTTGTTATTTAATGAAGTAACTTCCGTTACCACGTGTTGCAATAGGTGTTTTACCAATATCTGGTCCCCACCAAGTAATACTACCGTTTGTGTCTATGTCAATATGGAAAGAAGTCTCATGTCCAGCAAAATGACCAACAATACTTTGAACAACAGCTGGACGAAATTCTTTATCTACCCATGGTCCAGACATTTTAATGCCAGCTTTTGTAGTTGATACACTACCAAAGAGTCTAACAATTACTAAATCATCGTTCTTTTTAGTGAATTGCAACTGCATACCATTTCCAGTTTGAATTGTCAACATTTGAGTTGGAACATCGATTGTACCTCTAAGTGATATATCATTTGCATTGATTGAACCTTTAAGCGATAAATTATTTGCGTTGATTGAACCTTTAAGTGATAAATTATTTGCATTGATTGAATCTTTAAGTGATAAATCGTTTGCGTTGATTGAACCTTTAAGCGATAAATTATTTGCATTGATTGAATCTTTAAGTGATAAATCGTTTGCAGAAATACTATCTAAAGTACTAGCCTGAAGAATTGGCTTAATGCTTGTTACACCAGTTCCTGAAGTCGTAACAACATCAAAACAAACTTTCAAAACGCCAGAACCGTTGTTTATATCAACACCGTTACTATTATTTGATGTTTCTGCTGATAAACTTACAGGGTTTGCTGTTTGCGTTAAGTCAATATTTGCATGGATATAATTAACTGCATTACCTTTTAAGGCAACAGTTTCATTCAATAGTTCAAAATACCTCCCGCCTGCAACGATTGATGTGTTAACATATTGCACGTTAAGGGCTGTATTTAATGGACTTTTCCAATCTTTGCGCCTAATTGTTCTATAGTCCATTCCAGTCAACATCATGTATAGTTTTCCGTCATTATTAGAACCGACTGGAAACTCTGTACCATTTGGACTGAAAAACGTGAAGTTTTTAATTGTCATTTTTAACCTTTCTTGAAATTATTTCCGCTTTATCTAAAACTGGGTTATCAGTAATTGATAGCTCTAACAATCTAAATTTTCTACCGCCATAAGGATAACCACCAATTGATACAAATTGTCCGACTTCATACAAGAGCGTGGTCTCGATTCTAAGCGTGTTTTTACTATTATAGTACACTTTACCTTGCAATAGTTCTAAGTGGTCTTTACGAAGCTCTCTATGCCCTTTAAAGCTATCTATTCTATATTTGTCGCCATAAGTAGCTACATACTCATATAACATTCGGTTTGTCTCCACTTCCTACAAAAATAAGTCTATCATTGAACTCTGTTTTAACTCTATCTGCTATATATCCTGAATATAGCTTGCCCTCGTACCAAATATCTACTAAGTCATTAACATACAAAGGAAAAAGTTCATTTTGATTAAAGAATAACCTTGTGACGATTGTAGAGGGAGAAATTTCAACCTTAATAGTAGACAACTCAGGAGGGTTTCCGTGGTCATCTCTATCATAAAACAATGTTTTGGTTGTCCTTACATCTGGCAAGTCTGTTCCGTCTCCATGATAAGTGCTATAATCAATGACATCTCCGTTATTTTTTGCTGTGTACATTTTAGGAGGGTCTGTGTAGTCATCTGTTGCTTTATTTTTAACGAACACAACAGCAAAATTATAAGCTGAACGTTCTACTATTGTTTCCGTGTCCATTGTCACACTTTGCTTAATATCTACCCTTGTCGTGATTCTTTTTCTATTCCAGTTTCTTGAAGCAAAGTTAATGAATAACAAGTTTCTAGGGTCTGTTTCAGATGGAGCGTGTTGAATGGTTGTAGTTGGTTGAAATTGAACCTTGGAAAATATCCTTTTTGCTACATCATGAGCTGATGAAGTTTCCGCTTTACGATTAATCGTAGCCTTTCCAGCAAAGATACTTGAATCAAAGAAATAACCATAACTCATTAAATTATTTTTATTAGGGTCAATTAAATAATTAATTATACCAGAGTTTGTCTTTTTGGCTATTGCGTTTGGAACGTCAAGACTTTCAATCATTGCCCAAAAGTAGTTTTTTAACGTAGCTTTATTACTTTCGTCTACATCGGTCACAAGGTAAACCATATCTAAATTCAGTTTTTTCCTCTTACCTAGAGCTTCTTCAATTGGAACAACTTCAGGAAAAAGTACTTGAACAATATCGCCAACTTCTACCGAAACGGTCAATGTAGCTGATGAAGTGTAAAGATAGCCTGTTTCCCACAGTTCGTAATCAATAACTTGACATCTTGCCTTTGGTATTGGAAGGCCTCTTTTTTCTTTTTTACCATTAGGCATTCTGAAATCAGATATATTGTAATAGTTAGGGTTAAAGTTATCATAAACGTTAGCTTCTAACATTAAATAAAGTCCGCCTTTCTCTTGATTTTAAGCTCTGCCTTACTTAAATTAACTAGCTCCATTTGACCTTTTTCAATTATACGAGTTCTGTATCGCTCAAAGTTCATTACAGGGAATAAGTTTAGTACAGTTGTACCCTTCCAGCCTTGATAAAATTCGTCATTTACATCTGTATTAATTAAAATATAATCTTGTACCTGTTCCGTCTTAAACACAATTGCAGTATATTCGTTTCCAACATCGTCTAAAAATCTAACTCCAGCAGGTGTTTTAGGAAGTTTCGGATATAATACCCCCATAAAACTAAATATTTTTTCTTTTATTTCCCAACGGCTTAAACGGCCTATGTCACTTTCCCCATAATAAGTGTAAGAGGTTCCTTCGATATACTTATAGTCTCCTGGTGCGGTTCCTCCATAAATTTTAGACTTACCAGAAAGAACTTTACCATTTTCAATCATGTCAAAAGTTAAATTTTCGTAAGTATACCACTTTGTAACTACATCGAAAGTTATCTTTTCGCTGAAAGTTCCGTTCTTACCGTAACCCTCTGTCTTTGTGACATCTGCTAAAGCTAAATCAGCATACACCTGAAAAATTTCTGTTTGATATTCAAGTGTAACGAATTTTTTGCTAAGAATATCGTTTACGAAGTCTTTCATTAATTGATAATTTTCTTCTAAACTTTCTCCAAACGTTTCTAGCTTAAACTCTATTTGTGGTTGAGTAATTGAGCGTTTTCCCATTATTCCAATACCATTACTTTGCCAGATGTTATTAGTTGATTGTAACCCTAAATTAGAGGGCTGGTAAAATCTAACTTTTCCATTTGTAACGTCCCAAACTTTGTCGTCTGTTCCGTCTAAGTTAGTATGTATTTTATACTGTCTTACCATTAAGCCCTCCCTAGTTCAAATTCTCGTCTGATTGCACGCGCTAAGTTAGAAACATCTTGACCAGCACCGCCTTGCACGTTAAATGTGTTATATGTTCTATTGTCGCTTGATACACTGTTAGTGCTTAAACCGTAACCGCTAGAAGATAAATTGACATCTGTTAAGCCTACTACCATAGAACCTTTGAATAGTCCGCCAACTTTACTTGCAACCCAATCAATTGAACCTTTGATATTTTTAATTGTATCTGTTACACCTCCAAGAACGCTGTCTATTGTATCTTTGACTCCTCCAAATATTCCGCTAAAGAAGTCGCCAATGCCCTTAAATACTCCTGTTATTGCATCCCAAGCATTTGAAGCAAATTTACCAAAAGCCTCGAATACTCCGCTAACTATATCTTTAGCACCGTCAAACGCTCCCTTAAAGAAATCAGCTACTCCGTTAAATACACCTGAAATTGCATCCCAAGCTTTTGAAGCAAAGCCACCAAGAGCGCTAAACACTCCGCTAACGACACTGCGAACAGAATTGAATATGCCACTAAAGAAGCCTGAAACTGCATTCCATATTGATGAAACTACTCCCCAAGCGCTAGAAGCAAAACTTCCGATTGCACTAAATACTGTTGAAACTACTGATTTTACAGCGTTAAATATACCGCCAAAGAAGCCTGAAACTGCATTCCATACGCCAACCAGTATATCCCAAGCTGAACCAGCAAAGCTACCTATGGCGCTAAATACTGTTGAAACTATTGAACTAACTGCGTTAAATATTACACCAAAGAAACCTGATATGCCGTTCCACGCTCCGATAACTAATTGGTAAGCACCGCGAATAATAGCCAATATAAGTTGGAATGCTAAATTAATTACTGATCCAACTAACCCAAATATAGATTGAAAGAAACTAATTAAAGGTTGGAAAGTTGTAACAAACCAGTTATAAGCACCTGTCACTAAAGAAGCAATGGTTGTAAATACAGTTGTAACAACATTTACTATTCCGTCCCATAGCCCTGTGAAGAACCCTGTAACTCCTGCCCATGCTGTTTGAATACCAGTAACAACAGTTGTCCATAAAGTAGTAAAGAATGTTGTTATTCCGTTCCAAATATTTTGAACACCTTGTACAATTCCACTGAACCAATCGACTAAGCCTTGCCAAATGCCTTTAGCTCCGTCAACTGCTCCGTTCCATATATCAGCAAACCATTGACCAATACCGCTAAAGAATGAAACTATTCCGTCCCATGCACTCTTTAAGAAGTCTACGAAACTACCCCAAACCTTTTTACCTGTTTCGGTTTGAGTGAAGAAGTAAACTAAACCAGCAACAATGGCTGCGATTGCTATGCCAAGAGCCACGAATGGATTCATAGCCATTACAGCATTGAAAGCTCCTTGTATAATTGTACCAGCTTCAACAACCTTATTATATATCTCGACAGCCTTAATGATTCCATCAATAACTTTCAAAGCAACGAATACACTAGCCAAAGCAGCTAAAGCTACTTTTAAAGTATCTATTGCGCTTTTACTTTCACTAATTTTTTGCAGAAAATCAGCTATTTTTTTCGTGACTTCTGAAAATTTACCAGCAAATACAGCTATGCTTTTTGCTACGTTATCTATACTTGTTGCGTTTTTTGTTGTTTCTGTATTTATTCCAATAAATGAATTTATGACATTCCCTATAATAGAAACTATGGAACCAAATGCACTTTTTATGCTATCCCAAGCCTCTAAAAATGCTAAAGTGGCTGCATTTTCTTGCAGTTTTTGAAACAAGTCTTGGAAATACTTAACTACATTTGTTACAGCTTTACCAGCACTTTCGCCCCAGTCAGACATCTGGTCTATTAAGCCACTAATGATAGGTGTTAAAGCGTTCAAAGTAGGCACTAAAGCAATTGACATTGTTTCGTTGAAGCTGTCCCACGCGTCCCCAATAGTTTTGATTCCACCGCCCGAACCTTTAGCCATTTTTTCCATAGCCTTGTTGAGCATATCCATCGAAACAGCGCCTTTTGAAACAGCGTCATTAAAAGAACCGTATTGCTGTAATGAGGGGTTCATTTTCATAACAGTGTCTTTTAAAGAAGAACCAAGAGCTGTGTTGTTATCGGTTAATTGTCCAATATTTTCAGCCGTAACTTTACCAGCTGCCGACATTTGACCGTAAGACTGAACTACACCTTTAAGGTTTTCGCCAGTACCACCAAATGCTTGGTTAGCTTTTACTAATGCTTCTGTTTTACTGACCGCTTTTTTAGCGCTATCGCCTAAACCAATGAACGTTGTTGAAAGTTTTAAAGTATCTTCGGTATTTGCATTTGTATCTTTAGCAAGATTCTGCATAGATTTGCTTACATAGTCAAAGTCTTTTCCATTGCCTTTGAACTTCATTGTATTTTGCAATGAAATCATGGCTTTTTGAGTATCCATTGCGTTAGATACCCAGTCTTTTAAGCCGTTACCGACAGCACTAACAGCACTTGCACCGATTTGTCTGAATGCACCAACAGCAATCTCTCTAAGACCGCTAAAGCGTGACTTCATGCCCTCAATTCCGCTATTAACGCCTTTAGTATCCATTTTAGCGTCAATGTTCCAAGAGCCTGAACTAATAGCACCCTCGACTTGCTTAATTTCGCCCTCTAGCCTATTAGCTTGTGTTTCTACTGTACCTAAATCTCTAGTAAGTTGTAGCCATTTCTTTTGACCTGCTGACGTCCCTTTGTCAACCGTAGAAAGTTCTTCTTTTAATTTTGTTGCTTTGTCACGTGATAAGCCCAACTGCGTTTGTAAGTTCTTCTGCAATTGCGCCATTTTCCCGGTATTTGTGGGGTCAAGTTTTAGAGCTTCACGTAAGTTTTTAGCTTCTCCTCTAAGCCCTGACATTGCGGTATTAACGCCTTTAAGTGAGTTCTCGAATTTCGTTGTATTACCGTATATCTCGACCTCAAATGTTGCATTACTTGCCATTACATACCCTTTCTTTTACGCCTTTTCTCTTTTTCTTTTTCCTCTTTCTTTTTCTCTGCAATAAGTTCGATTATTTTATAAACAAGTTCTAGTTCCATTTCCATGAACTGTGTTATATCAATTTCATTATTGCCCAAAACAGTCAAAAGTTCTAAAGTTTTATTTTCCCTTACAGTATCTTTCTTTTTCTTAATCAATGAACTAGAAGAAAAGAAGACTGTATCGTCTTCCGTTTCCTCTTTTTCTTTAATAAAAACAGTTTTACAGAAGATATTGATTAACTCGTTAGTTGTAGGAAGCTCTGTTTTATCATCTAAGGCGTTTTGCATTCCTCCGTTACAATCTACCCAAAGTATCAATAACTTGTCTGTAAAGCTCTCCATTTGCTCTGTAAAGTCATCAGGAATATATCCAGCGACAAAAGAATTTTGTAGGTCTGCAAAGTCTTTTAAATCTGTAATAAAGTCTGAACCAGTTAGTTCTAAGTATCTAATTGCATGTTTTAAAATCATTTACAGTCCTTTCAGCTCATTAAATTTCTTTCTGCCATAATTCGACAAGTTCTTTAAGCCCTTTACCGTCAGTATCGAACTCGAAGCTAGAACGGAAGTCAGAGAAGTCACTTTTAGCTTTTACAATGTTATCTTGAAAAAGAGCCAAGTATAGACCATATTGAACGAACTCCATTAGGTCAGTAATTTCTCCGTCTTCTTTTTTAAGTTCTGTATCCATTGCCTTTTGTTGTTGGAAAAGGTCTTTACCTGTAATCATTTTAAATTTACGTGCTGTACTCAATTGTTTTGCCATTTTATTTTATATTCCTTTACTTAATCTATTTTTAGTCTTATGAATGGTCAGTTACTGAAACTCCTGCGGTAACATCTTTATAACCCTCAGCGGAGAACTTTACGTTATAGGCACCTGGAGCAAGTTGTCCGTTTGTTGCTACTTTTCCATTTGCGTCATTAATCACTGATGTTACTTTTACAGTTCCACCATTAGAATCTTTCAAAGTGGCAGGCACTACGATTCTTCCGTCATTATGACCCTTTGTAGCAGTAGTCACATTAGGAATAACAGGAGCTACGAGTGTAATTCCACCAGCTAGAACTGTATCAGGTTGCATAATGAATAAACCACTTTCCATTTTCTTGACGAAATCTTTTGCTTGTTCTCCCCAAATTTCGTACTCAATAGCAGGGACTTTTTTACCGCCATTCAAATAAATATCTGACTCAGTCGCTTGTACTGCCAAAGTCCATTGGATAGGGTCTACACCGTCAACTGAATCTGTTTCTGATTCTTTTGTTGCTTCTGCTGTTGGTCTCAAATTTGGATAAACGACTACGCGATAACCGTCAACAAATTCCCCTGTAACTTTATCACGCTTACGCCCTTTAATAAGGTATTGAACACATTTCGTTTTCCAATTACCAGTAGGAGACCAACCCAAGCCATTTTCTGTTCTTTGTTGACCTAAAATGTCTTCTTTAAGCGATTGGTCTGTTTGAATGAATACCATTTCGCCTTGAAGTAAGGTAGCACCTTTTTTCACTCCATGGTCTGGCACGTCATCAGCTGGATAGCTGTTAGTCTCCGCTTGGTCTTCCATTGCGCCAACTGATACTAAACCAGTTACAATTTTATGGTTAGTAAACTCTGGTTTTCCGTTACTTCCCTTAGTCATATCAGCTACGATTAGAGCTTCATTACCAAAGAAAATCTCACGTGAATTATAATCTAATTTCATTTTTTCCCTTTTCTATAATTTCATTGAATTAGCATAAATAGCGCCTTTTTTCAATGTTGTTTTAACGTCTTGCATACCTTTTTTATTTCTTAAAAAGTACATACCATGATAACCGCTAGTATAATTAGCTCTAGTACCTGCGTCAATAACTATTTTATCGCCTTTTTTAACTTGTTTTAAGTTACTTGATAATTGACCAGTATTTTGGTATCTAGCATAAGTATAGGTGTGACCATGACTTCTAATTAATCTAGTTCTTCGGCTTGCACTATTCGCTTTAGCTTTAAATTCTGCTTCAAACCAGTCGCCCATGCGTTCTGTTACTTTAGTTTGCATTTCTTTAGCTATGCTTGCTGTATTAAGTAAATTCATTGCCATGCTTGACCACCTGCACCACAAGGCAAATAAACAGTACCAGTATAATTGTACAAATGGCTATTCTCTGACCAGTTCGTCATATTCCAACCGTTTTGTAAAACATTTCCGACTAGTTCTACAAGTTCATCGTCAACATCTTTAACAGATAAAACAACTTGATAATAGTAACCCATGACAAAGCTCGTATTATCCATTTTAATGACCTTTGAGTCACTAAGTGATAAATATACCGTCTTGTCTTCTATCGTGTCCTTAACACCTAAAATAACGTCATTTAGAGGCATTGTAAGCAAATTGTTGTACCAATCTATATAAGAATCAAATTCCATTGCTTACTACCCCCTCTAAAATCATCTTGTTATTCTTAGGGTTTCTTTCCCATGTTGTACGCTTGAAAGTTTCGCCTTTTTCGTCCAAGAAATAGTTGAAAATCAAGTCTTCCATTTCTCCGATTCCGTTAAGCTCGTATCTTACGTTTTTACCTAGCCCAATCATAGAAAACTCATCAAGCCTTGTCTGACTAATTCTCTGTTTAACTGCTGGTAAAACGATAGGCTTTATAACATTAGCTTCTGCACCGTTCTTCTTCTTAACAGTCGTTTCTACCTGTAATGTAACTTGTGAGAATATCATTAAATACCTCCATAATACATTAACTCTTGCAAAGAAGCCAAACGTTTCATTTCAGCATTTCGCCATTGTTCTGCTGGTTCATCAACAATATTAAGCCGACAATAACAAGAAATAAAGTCTTTAACTAATACGCTTGTTTCGTCAGCTTTAATACCATTTTTTTCTAGCAATTTAATAGCTATTGAACGGAATAAGATAAGTTTACTATCATAAGCTGTTACTAAAATCGGAATACCACAATAGACCTTAATATAATCTATCATTTACTTCCTCCATTTTATTCTTATGCTACTGTAATTACTGCACCAGCGTTATAAGTTTCAACATGACCGCTTGTTAGTGTTTCTACCAAAATCATGTTGCTGTTAGTTTTCCATTCAAAGGCATCAACTTTTGTAAGGTCTTGCATGTCAATGTGATACTTTTGGTCTACCAATACAGTAGGTTTGAGTGCTTTTGAACCTGTATAGACAATAATTTCATCTACTCCAACTTCAGAGGCAATTTCAGCGTCATCATTTTTAATACGAACGTGAGCATTTGCAGTTGCTTGACGTAACTCATCTAACAAGGCTTTACGGTCTTCTGCTTTAACAATCAAATAACGACGTCCAGCAGTAGGGCGAACAAAGTCAACCGCTTCTTCAATAGCGTCAGCAAATGGAGTTTTGCCAGCTGATTTGGCTTTTGTAGTAATCTTTTTGATTTTTTTGACGTCTGCTTCTTTTTCAATTGATTTAAAACCGTTTGTTCCGTCACCCTCAATAAGCGCAAGGTCAACAATTTTATTAACAATAGCTTGTGTAAGTTCCGCTACAATCAAGTTGTAAAGTTCAGAATATGACATTTGAAGTCGTTTAACACGTTCAGCAAGTGATTGCAATTTATAAACCATTACAGGTTCAAGAGTATCAATAGTGAGAGCTGCAGCCTGTTCTACTTTTTGTTGTCCGTCTTTGTGGAGATTTGCTTCATTAGCTGAATCAAATGAGCGTGATACGAGCAAAGCGCCGACATTTGTAACACGGAATACTTTGAACACTGGGTTAGTATTTAACAAAACTGTGTTGATTGAATCAACCAATTTACGTGGAAGCTCAAAAGTTTTATCTGTGATAGTTACACCATTTTCAGCAAGTTTTGCGCTCCAAGCGTTTTTAATTTCTGATTTTCCAGAGTTCTTTTTCAATACATCAAAAAATTCTGTTACAGCGTTTTGTGATTCAATAAAGTTTGTCATTTTATCTTTTCCTTTTGGTTTTTCTTCCTGTGCGTTAAGTTCATTCTCAATTTTGATAATTTCAATTGAATTTTCTGAAAGTGTTTTTTCCAATTCTTGTACTTTTGGCAAGTCTTCAATTGCATTTTTTACTTCAAAGCCACTAATTTGAGATTTTAAAGATACGTTATTTTCTTTAAGTTCTGCCAAGCGGTTCTGTTTTTCGATTAAATCAGGTTTATTCATATTTCTTTTTAATATCCTCAATTTCTTTCAAAGCGTTACGGCTTTCAATAATTTTGTTACGTTCTTCTGTGAGTTCTTCGCCCAATGCATTTTGAATAAACTTTGCGTTAGGGTCAGCTGGTACTGAAACAAGAGAAATCTCTTTAAACTGTGCTTTATTTACAACTAGAGCATCATTTTCATTAAACTCATAATCTGTAATGTAATAGGCAATTGATAGTGAATCAAACGCTCCATTTTCCACAGCTTTGTTAATGTTTGGTGCATTGTCGTAAAGCGTAAAGTCAGTCAGGTATTTATTAGAAGCTAAGTCATAATAGACTTTTGCGTCCCCAATGACTTCACTAGATCCAGCTCCGTGTTCATATAGCAATGGATATCGTTCTCTAGCAAACTCAATGCAGTTAGGTGTCAAGACAATACCGTTACGATTCTCTACACCAACTTCTGAACCAATGCCTTCCAGGGAAAGACTTAGAACCGCCCTCGTTTTCAGTTACTTTAATTTCAGCACTATTGGTTATTAGTTTCATCTGTGCTTGTTACGTCCTTTCTATTGCCTTGTAAATCACTTAGGTTTTTAACAGCAACTGCGTTAAGGTTTGTGACATAAATATCTCCGCCCTCGATTGGTTGCTCGCCCATTTTAACAAGAAGTTGATTCTGTGTAAAAATAGGAGCGTTGATATTTTCGTGATACAAGTCAATTAATTCTTTCAAAGTTGCAAACTTGAATAGCTGGTTATCTACGATTATGCGTTCATAATATAAATTATCCTTAACTACTCGTCTGCGGTTTGTTGAAATCAGTTTATAAGTCAGTTCCTTTTCAAGTTGAATCAGTAAAGGAATGATAGTAGAGTTATAAAAATAAATTTGTTGTTCTTGCGTAGCAGTACCAAGCAAAATATTTTCATTCATAAAGTAGCCTGTCAAAAGTTCCGATTTAATAAGGTCAATTTCATCTTTGTTTAAAACGGAATAATCTTTTTTAAGTTCTACAATTTCCGTCTTGTTATCAACTGGTGTCAAACCATTGTAACTCGAACCCTCTTGCATGTTCTTTATTGTTGTTAAGGCTTTTTCTCGATACTCTTGCGTATTATCAATATCAAGAAAGGCATTAATTTTCAACAAGCCACGCAATTTACCTTGTTCCAGCTTAGTTTGAATACTAGCTAGAGCATTATCTAAAATACTTGTATCCTCATTGATATAAAAAGGACTGATAAGCCTTACTAATTCTTCAGGTTTATATTCTTTTTTATCGTTAGCAAATAGTAGGTCTAATAGATCTCCTGTTTCACTATCAAATATAGGGTACAGGTCAACATAGCGCGTGCATAGCAACTTTTTAATTACTTTCTGCCAAAACTCCATGCTATTGTGTTCGCCCTTAGAACTCCAGTTTAGAACCTCGTCTAAGTCAGAACCTGCCATACTAATCAAAGTATCAGAACCAACATCAGACTTTTTATATTTAACATGATTAAATTCTACTTTTGTTATTTCATTAGCGATTTTATTATGAATGTTAGTCACAAAGGCACTTGTATATTCTACCGCTTCGTTTTGCCACGCTGTAACTCTTTGAGTATCATTGTTTAGCTTTCCACGTGAAAATGATACCACTTTTCCGAATAAGTTCAATTTTTCCCCTTTCTACCATAAACTCACACCTTTCCCACGTTTATACTCGCTTGTCTTCTTGTTATGGCAAGACTTACAAAGGAGTTGTAGGTTATCAGGGTTCAGCGCTATTTTCCAATCATCAAGATTTTCCCAAGTTAGTTCTATAATATGGTCTACTTCGTATTTTTTAGCACCGAATGCGCCACATCTTACGCAAGTCATCTTATCACGTTGTCTTACATAATCACGGACAGCCAACCATTCTTTTTTATTATACCAACCACTTTCTCGAACTGTGTCAACATTATACTTCATCTGACACCGCCATTTCTAAAGCCATTGTCAAAGCAACAGTAGGGTCAATTTTATCTTTTTCAAGTTTTTTAGTATACATATAGTCCCCATTTTGTCCGATTTTAACAGCAGTATTATTTAAAGCCCACTGCATGACTTTTTGGTTATGGATAAGTTTATTTTCCGCTAACTTAGATTTTAATAGCTTGATATAGTCACTCATTGAGAAACCTTGTCGAATTGCTCTTTGGTTGTCTCCATCTTTGTCAAAGAAATAACGCTCAATCAGCCCTTTTAAAATTTCATAGCGAGCTGGGTCGTATCCGACTTTTCTAAGTCTGCACCCTGTTTTGGTTCTAAAGTCATTAATATGCGGTATTAAGTCGTTCACATTGATGTATTCCGTATCAAGTAAGATTAGTTCGCCTCTGTCAACGAATTCAGTCCATAACTCTTGTTGTTCTGTGTCCAGTTGCTCATATTGAGACCGTACAGAGAAAGTTAGCGTATGGCTGTAAGTTTTACCCTCTAACTCACAAACGAACGATACAGCGGTTAAATCGCCAATTAAGGATAGGTCAATTCCGACATAAGTTCTATTTTTATTAAATACAGATAAATTGAACTCTGTTAGTTTAGTATCTTGCGGAGTGAAGTAGTAAGCTGTATCTTGCATAGGTAAGCCCATATTAAACGCTAAGAACTTATTTTGTAACGCTGGATCTCCTTGCGCAAGTTCGTATTCTTCAATAACTCCTGACCACTTAGGAACATTGCCAATAAGTGGTAAAGCCATAGTCCAATTCTTTTTATCTTTGACCTGCTCATGATTTTCTAGCATGTAAAGCAAGCCGAATGACCTATCATTGTAAAATTCTTCTTCTGATTTGAATCGTTCAACAAGTTTATCATAAAGTCCGTCGCGTTTAAGTCCGCCAGAAGTGATGTAAATACTTTGCCAGTTATCTTGTTTTTGACGTGAACCTTTATTAACTGACTCTGTTATATCCTCGCCATAGGTATGGACTTCATCAAATATATTAAGGGAACTGTTACCACCTTGCGCTCGTAAAGTATCATTTGTTTGCTTTTTAAAAGTGGTTTTGAAAGACGTAAATTCTAGCCCTTGTTTTGTACTCTTGAAAATCTTGTTTTCATTGTACACTCTTAATGTATCACTTGCTTCCGTTTGATTCCTAACTTGGTCAAATACGTGTCTAGCCTGTGTATTATCGTATGCAATAACTAGACTTTCTCCGCCATATTGTCCGCCTAAAATCATCCAGTTAAGCACGCGCGTAGCCATTAAACTAGACTTACCTGATCCACGGCCTAAATTAAGAAAAATCTCATTAATTAGGTTGACTTGAACACCTTTTTCATCAACCATATCATAGCCTAACATTAACTCATACCACCATTTTTGTGTTGGAAGTAGCTCAATTTTCATCAGGTTACCAGTAGTCAGGTAGAAGTTGTCTTCTATCCATTCAATAGCTTGCGTAACACGGTCATAGCGATAAATATATTTGTTATGAATACGTATTTGCTTCTGAATAGTCTTGCGAATGTACTTATTAATAATAATGCCGTTTTCTTTGTTGTATTCCAACATTTTATTTAAATAATACATTCATTCCCTTTCTATTCAAATACTGATTGCAAATATTCATCTGAATATGGACACCAACCTTCGTCATCAGTCATTTCTTTTTTAAGTTGTTTCCAGTTTGAAAACTGACCAATAATAGAATCGTTGTCTCCACACGTCTCACAATAATCTTCAACTTCTTCTAATTCTTTTTCTGAAGTATTTTCTGACATCAGATAAAGTCCTCCGCCCAAATGGTCTTCAACTACCCAATATTTTTTCATTCAAACCCCTCTGGGACTTTGATTTCTGGCGTTTTATACTTACTTAGCTTATAGTCGTCAAGTTCTTCAATTTTAGCTTTAAGGTCATGAGCACTTGATTCTTCCTGTTGCAATCTCCGCCATTCAGTAGGGTTATAAAGTTCAGGGTTTCCAGCCTTAGCAACCATCATTGCTACCAAGCTATCTTTATCAAGTTCTTTCTCTTTAACCTTTACTTTTTCAACGTTTCCGTCAGCGTCATATATTGTTTCTGTTTCTTTTAGCGTTCTGACTGTCAGTTTGCTCGCTAAGGCACTTTCGGCTAGTTCTAATAGATTTCCCCTAGCAATGCTTTTAGCTTCGTCATACGCCTTTATATTGTCATCTCGCCACTTTCTAAAAGTTTTAGCCGAACAATGCAAACTGGTGTAGATTTCTCTGTCATTACAGCCTGATTCAATTTTATCAATGATTTGGCTAAAAAGCGGTTCTTCATACATCTTAGGTAAAATTGTGGGTCTGCCACCTTTTTGTGTTTGCATATTATCCTTTCTTTTAAATGTGGTTATATCGTTTAAAGCCTATATTTTCGTTCCTGTGAGCGTTAAGTTAATTAGACTTAAATTATATCGTAATGATATAAACACGCTCATACGAGCCAAAATATTAGCATATAGCCATATAATTTCCTTTTTATTTGAGATTTAGCGAGATTTAGCGAGATTTAGCGAGATTTAGCAAGATTTAGCGAGATTTTTCTTTTTGATTTTTTGGGGGATTCGCAGCC